>DATMUQ010000464.1:0-2372 GCA_035563795.1 Terriglobales bacterium
GGATGATGCGGCGCACGGCCTGCGGCACGATCACATAGCGCATGGTCTGCAGGTAAGAGAGACCGAGCGAGCGCGCCGCCGCCACCTGGCTCCAATGGATGCTCTCGATGCCGGCGCGGTAGACCTCGGCGACATAGGCGCCGTAGGTCAGGGTCAGCGCCAGGATGGCAAAGCTCTCTTGCGAGAAATCCTTGACCCAGGGCAGGCCGGTCAGCGAGAGGCCAAAGCCGATCAGGTATATATTGATGATCGCCGGCAGGCCGCGGAACATGTCGGTATAGATGGTCGACATCATGCGGATCGGCCGCCCGGCTTCACCCGGGATCAGGCGTGCCACGGCGACGATCAGGCCCCAGACCAGCACCAGGATCTCCGCCACGACGAAGATATAGATGTTGATCCAGAAGGCTTTGAGGATGAGCCAGAAGGAGCTAAAGATCAGCGGCAGCAGGAAGAAGGTGCGGCTGACAGCGAGATTGTTGGCGATGAAGAACTGGGCGACCAGCAGCAGCGTGACCACCGCCGCGGCAAAGCCCAAGGTGTAATAGGCATAGTCGCGCGAGGCGGCAGTGGCCACCCGCGCATCGACCAGATTGCCGCCGGCCAGGGCGATCTTCGCCAGCTGTGATCTGCCGAAGCTGCGGATCGCCGGCCAGAGCAGTGGCACCACGGCCGCAGCGCAGATCACCAGGATCGCATCGGCGAACAGACCGTCGATCTTCAGAATGACGGTTGCCGTGCGTATATCGAAAAGGGTTTTCCAGGTCAGCGCGATGACCAGGAGGCTGACGATAACGGCTGTCAGCGCCCAGCCAGTGACATCTTTCGGCGGCGTCCCGGCGCTCCAGCGGCGCTCGCCGCCGAGGAGGCCGAGCGTCCGGCCTCCTCGGTTATCGGTGTTGGATGACATCAGATCAGGGCCGATTTCACGCGGATCAAGGTTTGAAATACGGAACCTTGGTCGGATCGGTACCCCAGGCGGCGGCCAGATACTTGGCCGAGAGCTGTGCCGTGGTGCCGTCCTTGATCAAGGCGTCGAGGATCTTGTCGATCGTTGCCCCATTGGCGGAGCCCTTCGGATAGAGCGCGCCATAAGTCTCGCCGGTCGAGTACTGGCCGACCACGTCCAGGGCACCGCTGGATTGCGCGGCCTGTCCGAGCACGATCGCGGTATCGGTCATCGCCGCATCGACCTGGCCCGCCATCAAAGCGGTGAACATGCCGGTCGTATCCGGGAACACCTTCACTTCGGCCGGCTTCAACTTGTTGGAGACGAAATCGGCGCCAGTCGTCGCCTGCTGCACGCCGACGCGCAGCTTCTTGATCGAGTCCGTATCGACCGCGGCCCCCTTCTTCACCAGGACGCCGATATCGGAGTTGAAATAGGGGATTGAGAAATCAACCACCTTCTTGCGTTCATCGGTGATGGAGATTTCCGAGAGGGCGAGATCGAAATCCTTGGTCTGGCCGGCGACCAGCGCGTCCCAAGCAACATTGACGACCTTCAGTTTGTCGAGCCCGGCGCGATGGGCGATGTTCGCCGCCAGGCAATACTCATAGCCATCCTGGATCTGCTCGACGGTATCGCCATTCCACCAACCCGGCGCCGGCAGATTGACTTCGACGGTGAGCTGGCCGGCGACGGCCGGCGTGAACGGGATCGAGCCCTTGGTGCCGGTGAGCTCGCATTTGCCGATCATGTCAGCGGCCATCGCCGACGGCGCAACAACCAGAGCGAGAAGTGTCGCCGCCACAGCGGGGCGGCTGAGAGCGAATAAAGTCCCAAGGCGCATGTTCATGATGCGTTAGCCTCCTGTTGCAACGCGAGGTGTTCAGCTCTTCTTAGCGAATCTATGTTTTTTGTAGATATTGCTTCCCCGACATTTGCCGCTCCGACTTCACTTGGTCGAGATGAGGCACATGTCTACGTTGCATTTGACGTCCAAGCGGGACCAAAAAACAAGTCCTAAATGGCAGTATTGTTAACGAATCGCGCGAGAAGGACTCGCTTGTCGATTTAGCTTTGCCAAGGAAAGGCGATGACTAGGCAGTCTGAAGCGACTTGGCTATGCTTCCGCGGTGTTAAAAAAGGTTCTTGAACTCGGAATGGACGACGGTCACCCGGACGCCATAAAGCAAGCATTGTCGAGTTCGACCTTGCGGCGTCTTTACGATTACTGGCGCGGTAAATGGCACGGTGTCGATCTGCCGGGAAGGCAGGATATCGATCCGATCGACTTCTCTTATGCGCTGGGTGACGTCACGCTGGTGGACGTCTTCTACGAGCCGATGCGCTTCCGCTTTCGTCTCGATGGTACGCGCCATGTCGAGCATTTCGGCTTCGACATGACCGGCCAGTTCCTGGATGAGTT
>DATMUQ010000465.1:0-10675 GCA_035563795.1 Terriglobales bacterium
TACGCAGCTTCTCGTCTCTTCGGTGTTGCAGCTATGACCGCCTCCGCCCCACCATCCGGCCAGCCGGCGCTGGAAACGCGCGATCTGGCGAAAAGCTTCACATTGCATGCCCGCGATCATCTGAGTTTCGCGGTTCTGGCCGATATCGACCTTGCGGTCCATGCCGGCGAATGCGTGGTGCTGGACGGTCCCTCCGGCGCCGGCAAGAGCACGCTGTTGCGCACGCTCTATGGTAATTACCGGGCTGACCATGGCGCCATTTTCGTGCGCCAGGACGGTGAGGCGGTCGATCTTGTCCGGGCGACGCCGCGGCAGATCCTGGCCTTGCGCCGCCGCACCCTGGGTTATATCAGTCAGTTCTTGCGGGTCATTCCGCGGGTGCCGACCATCGATATCGTGGCTGAGCCGCTGCTGGCACTGGGTATTGATCGTGCGGCAGCCCGCGCCAAGGCTGCTGAACTCCTGGAGCGCTTGGCGCTGCCGCATCGCTTCTGGGAATTGCCGCCGGCGACTTTCTCCGGCGGTGAGCAGCAGCGCGTCAATATCGCCCGCGGCCTGATCGCCGGCCATCCAATCCTGCTGGTGGATGAGCCGACCGCCTCGCTTGATGCTGCCAATCGCGCCACCGTCGTCGAGCTGCTGCAGGAGGCACGCAAGGCCGGCAAGGCGATCATTGCCATCTGCCATGAGGAGGCGACCCGCGCCGCCCTGGCGACCCGCTTATTCCCCGTTTCCCTGAAAGCACAGGCTGCATGATGTCAGAGATTGCCTTGACCGGTTGCCGCATTGTCACGCCAGATGACGTCGTGGAGGGCAGCCTGCTCGTCCGCGACGGCACGATCATAGGGATCGACCAGGGGCGTAGTACCGTTGCCGGCGCGCTAGACTGCGGCGGCGATTTCATCCTGCCGGGAATGATCGAGCTTCATACCGACAATCTCGACAAGCATATCGCCCCGCGGCCCAAGGTACATTGGCCGGCGGAATCGGCGGTGGTCGCGCATGATGCGCAGATCGCCACCGCCGGCATCACCACGGTCTTCGATTCTGTCTCGATTGGCGACGTCAATCACAGCAGCGACCGCCTGCGTACCTTGACCGATATGGTCCAGGGCCTGACTTCCTGCCAGCAGCAGGACATGCTGCGGATCGAGCATTTCCTCCATTTGCGCTGCGAGATTTCCCATGCCGGATTGTTGCCGCATCTGGAGCATCTCGCCGCGACGCCGAGCTTGCGCCTGCTGTCGCTGATGGATCATACGCCAGGCCAGCGGCAATTCGCCGATCTGGCGCAATATGAGACCTACTACAAGAACAAATACCAGTTGAGCGACAGTGAGCTGGAGGCCTTCATTGCCCGCTGCCGGGCTGACCGAGCAGAGCATGGTGACGCCAATCGTGTCGCTGTCATCGAACTTTCGCAGCGCCGGGGCATCAAGCTAGCGAGCCATGATGATGCGACACCGGCCCATGCGGCGGAGGCGGCGGAGGCCGGGGCCGTCGTTGCAGAATTCCCCACCACCTTCGAAGCGGCACATGCCTTGCGCGAGCGCGAGATCGATATCCTGACCGGTGCCCCGAATATCGTGCGCGGCAAGTCGCATTCCGGCAATGTCTCGGCCCTGGCTTTGGCCGAGCGCGGGTTGGTCGACATCCTCTCTTCCGACTACGTGCCGGCGAGCCTGTTGCCGGCGACTTTCAAGCTGGTTGAGGAGCTTGGTTACACGCTGCCCCAGGCGGTGCGGCTCTCGACCTACAATCCGGCCGAGGCGATGGGTCTCGATGATCGGGGCCGGATCGAGATTGGCCGGCGTGCCGACCTTGTGCGGGTGACGAAACGCGGTTCATTGCCTGTCGCCAATATGGTCTGGTGCCAGGGGCAAAGGGTGGCTTGATCATGTATGTGAGCGAGAAGATGTATTTCCGTGAGCAGGGTGAGCCCCAGCATCCCTGGGCCGATGGTCATGAGATGACTGAAGAGCCGATGTTGCATCCGAGTGCCTATATCAAAGCCAGCCGCTTTGGCACCTGGACCGTTGTCGGGCCGGACTGCAAATTCCTCGAAGTCTATTTCGGTGATTGGTCCTACGCGGTGCAGGGCGCTGACATCTTCAACGCGGTGATCGGCAAGTTCTGCAACATCGCCGCCGGCGTGCGACTCAACCCGACCAACCACCCGACCAGCCGGGCCAGCCAGCATCACTTCACCTATCGCAGCCGCTCGCATCATCTCGCTGCAGATGACGATGCCGACATCTTCGCCTGGCGCCATGCACAACGGGTAACCGTGGGGCATGACGTCTGGATCGGCCATAACGCCATTGTCCTGCCCGGGCGTTCGATCGGCACCGGTGCGGCGGTCGGTGCCGGCGCCGTGGTCACCAAGGATGTGCCGGACTACACCATCGTTGCAGGCAATCCGGCACGGGTCATTCGCCGGCGGGTCGACGAATATACCGAGAATCTGCTGAAGCGGATCGCTTGGTGGGATTGGAGCCCGGAACGATTGCGGGCCGCCTTGCCGGATTTCCGCACCCTGGATGCCACCGCTTTCGCCAGCAAATATGCCGATCTGGAGCGGGCGAAAAAGCGACCCGCGGCCCGGTCGGCGTGATGGCAAATGGGTTGATCCCGGGCCGGCTGATCTATGTGATGGGTCCCTCCGGCGCGGGCAAGGACAGCGTCATCAACTTTGCCCGCCTGCATGGCGACCCGGCCCGGATGGCTTTTGCCCATCGCTACATCACCCGGCCGCCGGCCGCTGATACGGAAAATCATATCGCGCTCACCGAGGCGGAGTTTGAAAGCCGCAAACAGGCCGGCTGGTTTGCGCTCGATTGGCATAGCCATGGGCTGCGCTATGGCATCGGCCGGGAGATCGATCTCTGGCTCGCCGATGGCATCGCCGTCGTGGTCAATGGCTCGCGGGCTTACCTTGCCGAGGCAGCATCGCGCTATCCCGATTTGCAGCCTGTGCTGGTCACTGCGCCGGCCGAGATTCGCTTGGCCCGCTTGCAATCCCGCCAGCGTGAATCCGGCGGTGATATCCAGGCACGCATCGAGCGCCAGGTCGATGTGGCGAGCATGTCCAGGCCGGTCTGCGAAATCGACAACAGCCACGCCTTGAGTGCTGCCGGCGCACAGCTGTTGCTGTTACTGCAAGCCTAGGTACCCGAAGCCGCCAAATCGGCGCCCCATATTCCGTCGATGTCAACCGGCCTGGCGGGGAGAGAGGGCCGCCAGGCCGGGTGCATGCGTGAACTCAGCTGAGTTTCGCGCGCAGGATCGCTGAACCGTGTTCCGCGGCGAGGACCACCACGAAGACGATGATCAGCAGCAAGGAGACTTCCTGATATTGGAAGAGGTTCATCGCCGTCAGCAGCTGGAAGCCGATGCCGCCGGCGCCGACGAAGCCCAGCACCAGCGAGGAGCGAATATTCTCGTCCAGGCGGTAGAGGGCAATACCGAGCAGAGAGGGAATGACCGAGGGCAGGACACCATGGGTGAAGACCTGCATGCGCCGCGCACCCGTCAGCGACAGGGCATCGACCGGGGCCATATCCATCTGCTCGATGGTTTCGGCAAAGAGGCGGCCCAGCATGCCGACGGAATGCACCGCCAGGGCGAGCGCGCCGGGGAAGGGCCCAAGGCCGACAGCGGCGACGAAGACCAATGCCCAGACGAGATCGGGCACCGAGCGTGTGAAGCCGATGATGCCGCGGGCCACGCTATAGAGCCACCGGGCCGGCGTCACGTTGCGGGCGGCCAGCACCGCCAAAGGTAGTGCCATGATGACGCCGGCGACGGTGCCGAAAATGGCGATGTCGATCGTCTCTAAAGTCGGCCAGATCTCGCTCTTAAGCTTGGAGAAATCCGGCGGCATGGCACGTCGGATGATATCCGCCATGCCATGGGCGCCGGTGATGAGATCCTGCGGCCGCGCCTGCACGACATAAAGCGACTGGGCGATGATGGCGACGACGCCCAGCAGGATGGTGAACTGTACCACGCCGCTGAGCCCCCGCTTGTGGATCAGCGAATGAGCCTGGGTGGCGAGGCGCATATCGATGGTGTTGGAACGATCAGTCACGCGGCCTCGCTCAGATAGAGGTTGCGAACGCGATCGCGCGAGATGTCGTCGCGCGATAGGTCGAAATCGACCTTGCCATGGCGAATGCCAACCACGCGGTCGGCATGGTCCAAAGCGAGATCAACTTGATGCAGCACGCAGAGCACAGCGAGGTTGTCGGTCTTGGCGAGGCGCTTCAGCAGCCGCATGATTTCTTCCGAGGCTTCCGGGTCGAGGCTGGCGATGGGCTCGTCAGCCAATAGCGCCCGCGGCCGCTGCGCCAGGGCGCGGGCGATGGAGACGCGCTGCGCCTGACCGCCGGAGAGCGTGCTGGCGCGCTGCTCGGCGAGATGTTCGAGCCCCACTTCGGCGAGAAAATGTGAGGCGGATTCCAGTTCCGGGCGCGGCACCCGGCCCAAAGCCGTCAGGGTATCGCTATAGTGGCCAAGGGCACCGGAGGCAACATTGGCGCGGACACTGCGTCGCCGCACCAGGCTCGGATGCTGCGAGATGAGGGCGAGGCTCATCCGGGCTTGACGCAATTTCTCGCCCTGCAAACCGGTCAAGTCGCAGCCATCGACGATCACCTGGCCGGAGCTCGGCTGCAAGGTACGGGTGAGGCAGCGCAGCATGGTGGTCTTGCCGCTGCCATTGCCGCCGAGGAGGATCACAAGCTCGCCGGGCTGCACGCTGAGATTGACACTGGTCAAGGCCTGCTTGCCATTGGGATAGGTCAATGAGAGATTGCGGACCTCTAGCATCTTGCCTCCTCCTTGCTTTCTTCGTCGCGGCGAAGTTCGGGCTGAATAAAGACCAGCCAAATAGAGAATTGGCCCGATGTCGGAAGACATCGGGCCAAACCAGGTTGTGGTGAATTAATCGAGCTTCTGCAGGTCGATATTCAGCGTCTTCACGAGATCGCGGATGTTGTCATAGGCGGCATCCTGCTGCGGCACGAGCTTGCCGCCTTCATCGCCGATGATCTTGAGATCGTCGGCCGAAAGCTGCGACAGATCGAGGTTCTGTACCGCGTCGGTCAGCTTCTGCTTGAAGGCTACATCGAGATCGCCGCGGATGGCGATCGGGTCGAGCGGAATCGGATCAGACTTCCACAGGAAGACCACGTCACCATCCTTGTAGACGCCACGCTGGGTGGCCGCTTCCAGCTGCTGGCTGTTCAGCTCGCCGGCATCGACCTTGTGGTTGCGCAGCGCTTCAAAAGACGCGGTATGGCTGCCGGCATAGAGGGCTTTCACATCATTGTCCGGATCGATGCCGTTCTTGCGCAGCGCATAGGACGGGAACAGGTGACCCGAGGTCGAGGCCGGATCGGAATAGGCAAAGGAATGGCCTTTGATATCCTGCAGCGTCTTGATGCCGGATTCGGGGTAGGTGATGATGCTGGCCCAATAAGTCGAGGGATTGCCCTGCTTGTCGGCAAAAGTGGCGATGGCTTCGGCCTTCGCGACCTGGTGGGCGAGGACATAGCCGAGCGGGCCGAATTCGCCGAGCTCCAGCTTGCCGCTGCGCATGGCTTCGATTTCGGCATTGTAATTGGTGGTGACGAAGACCTTGACCTCGCAGCCGATCTTGTCGCCGATCAGCTTGCCGATATGTTCGTAAATCGGGGCCAGTTTCGGCGCCGTGTCATAGGGCTCGACGCCGAACCGGACTTCGCCGCCATTCGGACAATCCGCTGCATTGGCAGCATAAGCCGGCGCCGCAATCGCGCCGACAGAGACAGCCATGCCGGCCGCCAGAATGAAACTACCCCACCGATTGAGCATATCGCCCTCCTGCTATGGAAATCCTGTTATGGAAGTGAACCTGGCCTTGGGCGCCGGCGATGCACAGCGCCCAGCGCGGGAAACTCTAGGGGTGGCGCGTGACCGTTTGATGAACTAGATGTTTCGATCGAAATATTGCTGAATGTGGAAATATGACGGATTTGCGTTGCGGCATGTGTGGTCGTGCTGGCAGGCTTCGACCGTCAGGACGACTGTTGCGGGCATCGTGGCTATAAACCGTCAAAGCTGCTTCCGGCAGGCCGAATGACAGCGTGCGCGTATATGGATCGTCGTGGCAATGAACAAGAAACGGGGGATTGAATGGCAACGAAACAGATGAAGCTGACACCGAAGGCGGCGCACAGCCTCATTTCCAAGGCGCTGATCGGGGCGGGAACGGCGCCGGCCAATGCCGGCTACTTCACCGAAGCCATTCTCGATACCGAGTTGAGCGGCCTCGAAGGCCACGGCTTCTATTGGCTGCAATACTATTGCGCGCATCTCAAAAGCGGCAAGGTCGATGGCAAGGCCAAGCCCAAGGTGAAGAAGAGCTCAAAGGTCGCTTTCAGCGTCGATGCACGCAGCGGCTTTGCCCATCCGGCGATCGAGAAGGGCTTTGAGAAACTGATCCCGGCGGCGCAGAAATCCGGTATCGCCGGCATGGCGGTGCACAATTCCTACAACGCGGCGACGCTCGGTTATCATACCGGCTATCTGGCGCGTCATGGCCTGCTCGCCTTCGGATTCACCAATTCGACCCCGGCCATCGCGCCGGTGGGTGGGAAGCTGCCGCTGATCGGCACCAACCCGATGTCTTTCGCGGTTCCAGGCAAGCGCGGCAAGATCGCCGTGCTGATCGATCAGTCTTCCTCGGCCGTGGCCTGGACGGCAGTGAAGCGCGCCGCCGAAGAGGGGCGTGAGATTCCGCTCGGCTGGGCGCTCGACAAGGACGGCAAGCCGACCACCGATCCGGCCAAGGGCCTGGAAGGCTCCATGGCACCGTTCGGCGGCTATAAGGGCTTCGGCCAGGGCCTGATCGTCGAGGTGATGTGCGCGGCACTCGCCGGCGCCAATCGCGGCCCGCAGATGGGCTCCTTCGTCGATGATGACGGCCGGCCGATCGGCTGCGGCCAGTTCTTCATCGCCATCGCGCCGGATCTCTTCTCGGGCGATACCTTCTTCAAGCAGATGACGGCCCTTGCCAAGTCGATCACCGCACAGGAAGGCGCCCGCTTGCCGAATGCGCGGCGCGAAGCAAATCAGAAGCGCCTCGCCAAGGAAGGCCTGCCGATCGATGCTGAGCTCTACCAGCGTCTGAAGAGCTTCGCCAAGTAACGCATCTGCCCGCGTTGATCTGGTGAGGCGCGATGCCCGCACAAGCGGGATCGCACTCGCCAGTGACGCCGGTTCCCGGTGTGCATGCCGAAAGGTCCTGTACCCTGTTGATAGGCGCGTGCGGCCTCCGGCTACTTGCCCTTCATCTCTGTAGGTGTATTCCCCAAGCTCGTGCGCGAGCGGGACGCGGTACGGCCGGAATGCTGTCGCTCTTAAGATTCACGTAAATTTGTCAGGGATATTTCCGCTGTCCCGTCGAACTGGGAACTCTCCGCTAGCCCGGGACTTTGTGTCCTGATGAGGCAGAACCGAAACCGAGGAGAGCAGCATGGAAGCGAGACACTTCGAGCCGTTGCTGACCGATGTCGCCAAGCATTTCGGCCGGCCCCAGGATATTCTGGCAGATGAACGGTTTACCCGGCAGCAGAAGCTCAAACTGCTGGAGCAATGGGACTATGATTTGCAACTTCTGATGACGGCAAGTGAAGAGAATATGCCGAGCGGTGATGACACGTCCTCTGGTCGTACCAGTGAGCAGGTGACGGAGCTCCGCCAGGTATTGATTGAGCTCGGTGCGCCGCATGATCCGGAGGCAGTGGGTCCCGGCAAGGTTGGTACGCCGGTGGTGGAAAAGCATCGCCGCGATGCGTCGTAAGGGATGACTGGCTGGCAGCCCGATCAATCCAATCTAGGCAGCATGGCCTGGCAGTGATAACAAGGCTGACCGTTGTGAAAGACAGCAAGTACCGACGATGTCACGACTGAAATTGTCGTTCATGCGTTCAGGGCCTGGGGACGAGGCTGCGGCAGATGCCGCTGCCGCGAAGCATGGGCTGCTGTCATTCTTGTATCGGATGGTCAGAACGCCAAGGCAGCAGGCTTCTGCAGCGCAGGAGCCCGCGCAGCCGAGTGAGAATTCCGCTGCGTCGCGCGCAAAGCCTCGCCCACCGACTGGTGTCTATTAGCCACGGACGTCGAACATCTTCACACATCGTTGTTGCGTTGTCGGCACCTGCTCTTGCGGGCGCTGGTCGCGCCGTGTTGGAGCCGATCGTGATGACGGTTTCTGCGGTTTGTGATCTGGCATCTCGGCAGGCGTCGGAACCTGCCGGTATGGCGGGTGTTTTTTGCAGGATCACACCGCTACGAGGGAGAAACATGATGGGCGGATTTGTCGCTGACATGAAGAAGATCCGGGAGCGCGCAAAGAAGCATCTCGATGATGGGGCGGTTACCGCCGCCAACAAGGCCGATAGCGTCGAGGTCGTGAAGGTCTTGAATGACGTCCTGGCAACGGAGATCGTCTGCTATCTGCGCTACAAGCGGCACCACTACACCGCCAGCGGTCTCTATTCGGATTCGGTCAAGAGCGAGTTCCTCGAACATGCGGCGGAGGAGCAGGCGCACGCTGAATCAGTTGCCGCCCGCATCGTTCAGCTGAACGGCAAGCCGGATTTCAACCCGGCGAGCCTGGTCGGTCGAAGCCACGCCGATTACTCGGAGGGCGATGATCTGGTGCAGATGATCGAGGAAGATCTCGTGGCGGAACGCATCGCTATCGAAACCTATTCCGAGATTGCCCGCTGGCTCGGCGATCGCGACCCGACCAGCCGTCGCCTGATCGAAGGCATCCTGGAAAAGGAAGAGGAACACGCCGAAGATCTGTCGTCGCTGATCGCGCGCTTGCCGGCGGAGCGCAAGCAGGCGTCAGGCGGCAACGCAGCGACATAGGTTTGGTGGCCGGCCTTTATCGGCCGTGCCGACCGGCGCAATGAAAAGCCTGGGATATGGCGTGGGGTAGCCCCGCATCATTCCCAGGCTTTCGCCTCCCCAAGCTTTCATCAGAGCCCGACTTACTGGGGCGAACTCGGCGCCGTTGAATCGGGCTGCGGTGAGTCTGGCTGAGCAGCGTCCGGCTGGGCTGCGTCCGGTGCGGACTTGTCCGCCGGCTTTTTCTTGGGGCAGGGAAATTTACTGCGGATTGCATTCTGCACCAGGGCGGCGGCACTCCAATCGAGGCGGTCCTGATGGCTGGTCAGATAGGTGAGGACGGTATTGACGGCCTTGTCACCGGCAACGCCGTCTGCGTTGAAGGTACAGGTCTGCTTGGAATCGTCGCTCAGCATGATCATGTCGAGGACGCCATAGACATACATGTAGCAGCTGTCCCGATCGTCGCTGCACACCTGAAACAGCTGCTTGCCGGTGGCATAGCTGCGCATCTGGAAGGCTGCGGCACCATGCAGATAGCCATCGCTCATCGCACCGGCCAACAGCAGGGCGGTGGCAGCCGCAAGTCTAAATGAAAGTGCCGGGTGCATCGTTTCCCCATGTCCGGTCGTTCAATCTCGCCCTTCTACATAGTGAAATCGCACCCCACTTGCCAGCGGGATGCGATTTCCGTGTGACCGGATATTTGCGGGAAGCGGTCGGGCGTCAGCCTCGATGGCCCGTGCGGCCCGCCGTTACTCAGCCCGGCTGCGACTGATCATCGGCCGGAGCCTTGCCCGGCTGTTCCGGCTGGCCGCCATGGGGGCGGTGATCCCAGCCACCATCGAAGCCCGGCCGGCCATGCGGATGCGGGAGCGAGGTGAAGAAGGCGATCTTCAGCGTCTCCTTCTGTTCCGCTGAGAGCGTCGCTTCGAGCGATTTCAGGGCCGTGGCCAGCTTCTGCTCGTAGGCGGCGCGGCTGTTCATGGCATCCGCCTGATGGCTCAGCATGTCGCTGAGGCTGGCAGGCCGCTCACCCGGCTTACGATCGCCAAAGTCGGGGCGGGGCTGCTGGCGCAGGAGATCGGCCACCGGGGCCCAGGCCTTCTGCTGGTCGCTGCTGAGGTTCAGGGCCGTTTCGATAAAGGCCACGCGGCCATCGGCAAGGTGTTGCATGACGGCGGCGGAAGGACGGCCCGGACCGTCGCCGTCGGGCGCGGCAGCCGTTGCATTATCGGCCAGGGCGGCTACCGGCGCGCTCAGCGTAAGGGCCGACAGCAGAAGGAAAGTACGCAGGTTCATTATCTCTCTCCAATAAAGTGCCTGGCACGGCAATGCCCTTGGCACTACAGCGGCGACGTCGCTCGCCGCGGCTAAAAATGCGCTCAGCGATGCGGAGAGGATTGGTCTCCGTACGCGTCGTTGCATTTCTTGAGATGTATACGGTGCAGGCGGAGCGACCCTGTGTCGGGCAGGCATGTCCGACGACGGAAACCTGTCACATCGACGTGAGGTCCGTCAGGCTTGGTGGTGTCAGACCCGATCGTATCAGGCCCGGTGGGACTCGAGGACGGCGTCGCAATGGGCGATCAGCTCATTGCTGTCGCCAAAGAGGAGCGGATTGGGCACCGAGCCGGCTTCCTCTCCCGCCTGCCAGAGCAGGGTGGGGACGCCCTCCAGACCATGCCGCGATAAATGGCGCCGTCCGGTGGTGATGCGGTCGACTGCCGCTTCCATCTGCCGGGCATCCTGAAAAGCAGAGATCAGCGTGGCG
>DATMUQ010000466.1:0-7345 GCA_035563795.1 Terriglobales bacterium
CAGTTCCCTGCGCAAGGCGCTGGAGCATTTTCTCGATACCGGTACCCCGCCAGGCGAAGCGGAAAGCGCCTCATTCTGTTACCCCGAGCTGCGCATCACCTATCAGCCGGATGGCGTGATGCCGATTTCGGCCCGCGCCTATGCCAAGTTCCAGGGGCCCGGTGTCTACAGCACCACGATCACCCAGCCGGACCATTTCGCCGGCTATCTGCGTGAGCAGATCGGTCTGCTGATGTCCGATTTCGATGCTGTGGTCGAGGTCGGGCTCAGCAACCAGCAGATACCTTATCCCTATGTGGTGGATCGCGGCGACGAGCTCGGCGGCCGGGGTGTGACCGCGGCCGAACTGGCGCGCTTCTTTCCGGTGCCGTTGCTCGCCATGGTGGGCGATGAGATTGCCGACGGGCAGTGGGATTTCCGCGACGGCGAGCCGCGGCCCCTGGCGCTGTTTGACGCCATGCGTGTCGACTTTTCGCTGAAGCGCCTGACGCATTATACCGGCACCGACTGGCGCGCCATCCAGCCCTGGATCCTGCTGACCAACTACCACCGCTATGTCGATCAGTTCGTCCGCTGGGGCCTGCAGCAGCTGCAGACCAGCGACCGTTTCCTGCGCATGGTGCTGCCGGAAAACACGGTGATCGAACGCGACATGCCAGCCGATGCAGCCCTGGCGAAGGCGATGGGAATCGCCTGGCATCGGTTTCAGATGCCGGCCTATCACCTGATCTCCCGCGACGGACACGGTATTTCGCTGGTCAATATCGGCGTCGGCCCGGCCAATGCCAAGAACATCACCGATCACCTCGCCGTCTTGCGCCCGCATTGCTGGCTGATGATCGGTCATTGTGGCGGGCTGCGGCAGTCGCAGACCATCGGTGACTATGTGCTGGCCCATGGTTATCTGCGGCAGGACCGCATTCTCGATGACGTCGTACCGCCGGATGTGCCGATCCCGGCCCTTGCCGAAGTCCAAGTGGCGCTACAGGAAGCGGCGGCAGAGGTCACCGGCGATCACGGCGAAGCGCTCAAGCGCCGCCTGCGCACCGGCACGGTGATGACCAATGACGACCGCAACTGGGAATTCCGCTGGCAGCAGGAACGCAAGCGCATCAACCTGTCGCGCGCCATTGCCGTCGATATGGAATCCGGCACCATCGCTGCGCAGGGCTATCGCCTGCGCGTGCCCTACGGCACGCTGCTTTGCGTCTCCGACAAGCCGCTGCATGGCGAGATCAAGCTCCCGGGTGCCGCCAGCGCCTTTTACGAACGGGCAGTGGGTGAGCATCTGGAGATCGGCTTGGCCGCACTTGACCTGCTGCGGACGCAACGTCTCTCGCTGCATTCACGTAAGTTGCGCAGCTTCGACGAGCCGCCTTTCCGCTGACGGCATCGAGAAAAAGAAAGGCCCTCTCGCCGTGAAGCGAGAGGGCAAGTGCGCCATATGGCGCTGTCAGGAACTGTTTGCCTGTCCGCGTGAGATGGCGGCCAGAGCCGCCACCGATCAGAACGGGAACAGGATGTCGAAGACCTGCTGGCCGACCCGCGGCTGCTGTACATCGCTGACGATACCCTTGCCGCCATAGGAGATGCGGGCCTCGGCGATCTTGTCGTAGCTGATTTCGTTCAGCTGGCTGATGTCTTCGGGCCGGATGACGCCGCTGACCTGCAGGTCGCGCAGCTCATAATTCACCCGTACCTGCTGCGTCCCCTGGACCACGAAATTGCCGTTGGGCAGCAGCTGTGTGATCAGGGCCGCGACGCGCAACTGGATATCTTCCGTGCGGTTGACCGAGCCGGAGCCGGTAGTCGAGCTGGCGCTGTCGGTCTTCACCAGGGCGCTGGGATCGACATTGTTCGGGAAGATCTTCTTCAGCATGGTCTCGTAGCCGAGGAAGTTCGGCATGTCGGCGCTGTTGGTGCCGTCGCGTGCATTGGTCGTCGCGTTGTTCAGCTTCGCCTGATCCTTGATGGTGATGACCACCGTCATAATATCGCCGACGCGCGAGGCGCGCTGATCTTTGAAGAAGGCTCGGCTACCCTGCCGCCACAGCGAAGCCGGCTGGCGGACATCCGAGGTCGGCGACGGCATCGGCAGGCTGACCGGCTTGTAGCCGGCCTGGGCGGTGGGGTTCTGGATGTCGTTCATCGTCGGTTCATCGCCAACGCGGGAGATGCGGTCCAACGTATTGCCACAGCCGCTCAGCACCAGGGCAGAGCCCAGACTTCCGGCCAGCAATGCAAACTTCAAGCTGATGGGTTTCGATTGCATGATGAAGTCCTCAGTTCAGGGCGAGAGCGCCGGTCGGTTGGATCAGCACGGTGGAGGCATCCTTCACCACACCGAGCAGCTGCCTCTTGGTGTTGACGTTGACGACCCGGATGGTCTGGCCGACGGCGCCGTCTTCCAGGGCCTTGCCGCGCACCGTCAGGCTCATATTGTTGGTCTGGACAGCGATGGTGATCAGGTCGTTCTTATGGACCGTCGGGTCGTTGATCAGATCAGACATGCGCAGCACCTGGCCGGGGCGGAGCGGGCGCTTGGCGATGCGGCCGACCATTTGCTGCACATCGGTCACCGTGTTGTTGGCCAACTGATCGACCCGGCTCGAGGTCCAGTCGATGTCATCCTGCTGGATGGTGTCGCCGGCGCTGACCAGGCGCTTCAGCACCGGCACCTGGGTCTTTTCATAGACGGTGCCGATGACCTGCTGGGTATACAGGGTCGGACCGGTTGCCGGTACCGTCAGGATGGCAAGGAAGCGGTTGTTGCTGGGGTCGAAATTGAGACCCTGGATGGCAACCGTCGCCGGCACATTGGTCGGCAGGGTGAACTGCACTTCACCGCCATCGAAGACGATATCCATGTTGTTGGATTGTCCGGTGCGGTCGCTGATCGCCTGCACGATCTCTGCGGTCACGTCTTCGGACTTGATCATCTGGCTCTTGCGGGCGACCAGGATGTGATCGAAGGTTTCGTCGCTGCCGACATCCAGGTGATAGGCACGCACCAGCTGGCGCAAGAAGCGGGCATCCAGGGTGACCGTCTGGCCCGGCTTGGGGGCCTGGGCAATCGGCGTATCGCCTCCGGTGACCGGCCGGTCGAAGAGATCGCCGAGCTTGATGACGGCGGAGTCGACCATGATGTTCTGCTTGATGGTCAGCGTGGTCGCGGCCTGGTCCATATCGGACGCAGCGGCATCGGCGGGGGCCGACGCGAAAATCAGCCCGTTGCTGGCCGCGGCCTGTTGATTGACCTTGGCCGAGGAAGCTGTCGTGCTCGTCGCGCCTGCCGTTGCCGAGGTCGCAGGTGTTGCTTCCGTCAGCCGCGTCAAGGCATCGATGCTGGGCCAGGCATTGGCGACCATTTCATCGGCCTGAGCCGCGGCTGCGAACATCAGCGCGGTGGGCACGATGAGCGAGAGGGCGGCCAAGCGCGACCGCTGGCCATGCTTGCTCTGATTGCGCACCATCTCATTTTCTCCTGCAGCTAGCATCACGGCTCATCCAGTCTCAGACGGTCATCAGGTCTTCATGCTGACGACGGTGCTCATCATGTCGTCGGAGGCCTGCACGACCTTGGAGTTCATTTCGTAATTACGCTGGGCGGTGATGAGATCGGTCATCTCCGACACCATGTTGACGTTCGAGCTTTCCAGGAAATTCTGCTGCAACTGGCCGAAGCCGACATCGCCAGGATTGCCGGTGGTGGGGGCTCCGGAGGCCTGGGTCTCGGTCAGCAGGTTGTCGCCGATCGCATCGAGACCCGCTGGGTTGATGAAGTTGGCCAGCTGGATGGTGCCGACCAACTGCGGATTGACCTGGCCCGGAATGGTGGCTTCGACATCGCCGGTGGGGCTGATACTGAGATCCGTCGCCGTCGCCGGCACGGTCAGTCCGGGGACGATCGGGAAGCCGTCGGCGGTGGTGATCTGGCCGGTATCGTCCAGCTTCAGCGAGCCGTCGCGGGTATAGGCGGTGGTGCCGTCCGGCATCGTCACCTGCAGATAACCGCGGCCCTTGATGGCGACATCAAGCGGGTTGGTGGTCTGGATCAGGTTGCCCTGCTCGTTGATGCGATAGACCGAGACGGCCTTCACGCCGACGCCGATCTGGATGCCGGCGGGCACGATGGTGCCGGTGTTGGAGGTCTGCGTGCCGACCCGGCGCTGGTCCTGGTAGAGCAGGTCGGCGAATTCCGCGCGCTGGCGCTTGAAGCCCGTGGTCGACGAGTTCGCGATGTTGTTCGAGATGACTTCGACGCTGAGCTGCTGGGCTTGCATGCCAAGCGCGGCGGTGGTCAAGGATCTCATGCTCATTCTCCCGGGCGATCACATGGATCGCCGTTGCTCAGGTGCTCGACGTGATGCTGCTGATGGCGCTCTGCTGGCGTTGATGCTCTTCGTCCAGGAACTTCTGCACCGCCTGATAATTGCGGGTGACCGCAATCATGCTGGTCATCTGCACGATGGTCTGGACGTTGGAGTCTTCCAGCATGCCCATCATGACCTTGGTGGCACTGCCGTTGGTCGCCGTACCGGCGACGGGCAGACCGACATTGGCGGTGCCGAGATCGGTATTCGCCGGGGTTGGCGTCTGGCCGCCGGCGCTGAACACATTGTCCTGCTCCGGCACTAAAGCGTTGCGATCGGCAAATTTGACGACGTCGAGGCGACCGACAACCTGCTGTTGGGTGCCGTTCTTGGCGCGATCGGTCGAGATCGTCCCGTCTTCGGCCACATTGATGGGGCCGTCATCCGGTGTGATGGTGATCGGTGCACCGCCAGCGAGGACCGGATAGCCCTGGCTGGTGACCATCTGCCCATCCTTGTCGAGCTGGAAGCGCCCGACCCGGGTGTAGCGGTTGCCCTGCGGGGTCTGGACGACGAAGAAGCCGTCACCCTGCAAGGCGAGATCGAGGTCGTTACCGGTGGCACGCAACGGACCGTCGCGAAAATCGCGGGCGGTGGCAAAATCCTGCACGTAGGACAGTTTCACCGGCCGCTCAGCGCGAATCTTGTACTCCGACATCACCACTTCTTCGGCCTTGAAGCCGGGGGTCGAAGCATTCGCTATGTTGTTCGCCACCACATCCATCTGTCGCTGCAGCACAACCTGTCGCGACAAGGCGATATATGTTGGTGTTTCCATGACAGCGCCCTTCTTGGCATTTTCTAGCGGATCTTTGTCCGTTGCCAGTGTTAATGCACAGCGCGTGCCAGACTAAATGTATTGTAAATCAATGAGATAGTATCGGTGTGCCCGGCTTGCCGGGCGGGCAATTGCCGTCAGGCGCTGCCGATCTCCTGGCACAATTTGCCCATCAGATGGCGGTGACGGCAGAGCGCCGGTGGCCGTATTTTGCCCCAGCCGAACCCCCTGGATTGGCCGGCGCGCGCCGGTTTGTGGCAGCGAATCTGGTCAGGTCCGTTTCACGAGATGTTAACCATCATTCACTTATTTTGAGCCGTCTTTTATGAGGCCGGCGCGGGACACGGGCGGGCTGCAGCGGATTACATAGGAATCTCGAATGGCAGAGAAAGAAGAGGGCGCTGAAGCCGCACCGGTTGGCCGGAAAAAAATGAGCGGCAAAAAGCTGGTCTTGTTCATCATCCTGCCGTTACTGCTGCTGGGCGGCGCAGGCGCTGCGGCATACATCTTGCTTTTCTCCCACGGTGATAAGGCCAAGCAGCAACAGGAAGCTGCCCAGTCGCCGAGCAATGAGAGCGAGGATGCTGCCGCCGTCGATGATGGCAAGCCGCCGGTCTATGTCGATATGGACGACATTCTGGTCAATCTCGTCAGCACCAGCACCAAGGGCAATTTCCTCAAGCTCAAGCTGGCATTGGAACTGACGACGCCGGAGGACCAGGACAAGGTCAAGTCGGTGATGCCGCGAATCGTCGATCAGTTTCTCGTCTATCTGCGTGGCCTCAGGGTCGATGATCTGCAGGGATCGGAAGGGCTGCAGCGGTTGCGCGAGGAGCTGCTGACGCGTGCGCGGCTGGCTGGCAAGCCCATCAAGATCAAGGATGTGCTGTTCAAAATGGTGCAAGTCCAATAGCCTGGAACGATCTTAGCTTGTAAAACATTGGCTTGGTATTTGATTCCTGTGTTCATGGTCCCGGTTTCTCTGCCGGGCGGGATTGGCAACATCGATGATCGATGATGAAGAACTGAGCGAAGAAGAAAAGGCTGCTGCTGCAGCTTGGGAAGCGATGGATGATTCCGGCGCGGACGATACGGCCTCCGGGCCGATGTCCAACCGGGTCCTCGACCAGGACGAGATCGACAGCCTGCTTGGTATCGCTGGCGGCGGCGAGGGCGGTAAGGATCGCCCTTCCGGCATCCAGGCGATTCTCAACAGCGCGTTGGTCTCTTACGAACGCTTGCCGATGCTGGAGATCGTCTTCGATCGTCTGGTGCGCATGCTGTCGACTTCGCTGCGTAACTTCACTTCCGACAACGTCGAAGTCTCGCTCGATAACATCACCGCCATCCGCTTCGGCGATTACCTCAATTCGATTCCGCTGCCGGCCATGCTCGGCGTCTTCAAGGCGGAGGAATGGGACAATTTCGGCCTGCTGATGGTCGACAGTACCCTGACCTATTCCATCGTCGATGTGCTGCTCGGTGGGCGTCGTGGCACCGCCGCGATGCGAATCGAAGGCCGGCCCTATACGACGATCGAACGCAATCTGGTCGAGCGCCTGATCAGCGTCGTGCTGAACGACCTCACTTCGACCTTCGATCCGCTGTCGCCGGTCACCTTCCGCTTCGAGCGGCTGGAGACCAATCCGCGTTTCGCGGCGATTGCCCGCCCGGCCAATGCCGCGGTGCTGGCGCGCCTGCGGGTCGACATGGAGGATCGCGGCGGCCGCATGGAATTGCTGCTGCCTTATGCCACCCTGGAGCCGGTGCGCGAATTGCTGCTGCAGATGTTCATGGGCGAGAAGTTCGGCCGTGACTCGATCTGGGAAACCCATCTCTCCGGCGAGCTCTGGCAGACCGATGTCGAGATCAATGCGGTGCTCGACGAGTTCCCGATGACGCTGGGCGATGTCCTGGCCTGGAAGCCGGGGACCAAGCTCGATCTCGATTGCACGCCGCAATCCATGGTCGAATTGCGCTGTGGCGAAGTGCAGCTGTTCCGCGGCCATATGGGCCGGCGCGGCGGGCATATCGCCGTCAAGATTCAAGATCGCCTGATGAAATAGGCCTGTATCGGAAATGTCTGCAGCCCTGTCGATGATCAGCGATGCCATTCTCATCGTCCTGCTGGCGGTGACGCTGGTCGCTATCTATCGCTTCAACCGCAAGCTGGCGGAGTTGCGGCAGGGGCGGG
>DATMUQ010000467.1:0-2326 GCA_035563795.1 Terriglobales bacterium
CCAGGATGAAACCGCCGACGACCGCGCCGGACAGGCTGCCGAGCCCACCGAGAACCACGGCGATGAAGGCCTTCAGCACCGGCAGGAAGCCCATCAGCGGATCGACCGATCCACGCTGGAACAGCCAGAGAATGCCGGCGACGCCGGCAAGCAGTCCGGAGATCCCGAACGCCGTGGAAATGACCAGGTTGGCATTCACGCCCATCAGCCGGGCGACATTGAAATCCTCTGCCGCCGCCCGCATGGCGATGCCCAGCAGCGAACGGCGCAGGAAAAGCGTCAAGGCGAGAAGGGAGACTGCAGTGATCAGGATCGAAAGCAGCTGGATGACCCCGATCTGCATGCCGGCGATCGTCACGGCCCCCGTCAGGCTGTCCGGGACGGCGATCGCTTTCGGCCGGGCCGAAATCAGGTTCTGGAAAAGAATATGCAGGATCGTGCTGACGGCAAAGCTGGTCAGCAACATCGTCGTGCCGCTGGAATTCCGCACCGGTCGGAAGGCCACCCGCTCCATCAGGATCGCCGCCCCTGTCGCCAGCATCACGCCGATGAGAAGAGCCAACGGATAAGGTACACCGAAGAGCAGTGCATAGAAGATGCCGTAGCCGGTCAGCGTCATCAGCTCGCCATGGGCGAAATTGATGAGCCCGAGAACCGAGAAGACGACCGCGAGTCCCAATCCCAGGAGCGCATAGGTGCCGCCGAGGGCAAGCGCATTCAGGAACTGCTGGAGAAAAAATTCCATGACAACCTCTGCCTAGGCGGCACCCAGATAAACACGCTCGAGACCGGCAGACCGAAGTTCGGCCGGCTTGCCCGACAAGACGACACGGCCGCTCGCCAGGACATAGCCGCGATCGGCCACATCCAAGGCGAGCTCAGCATTCTGTTCGACCAGAAGAATGGTGACGCCGCGGTGACGCAGCGAGGCAATGATATCGAAGATCTGGTCGACGATATTGGGCGCCAATCCCAGCGACGGCTCATCCAGTAGCAGTAATCGCGGATCCGACATCAGCGACCGGGCGATCGCCAGCATCTGTTGTTCACCGCCAGACAATGTACCAGCCATCTGCTGATATCGTTCTTTCAGGCGCGGAAAGAGGGCATACATTTCCTCGCGCCGGACCCGGCTCTTTTCCCGCAACTGGCGCGACGCCGCCGCACCGATTTCCAGATTCTCCTGCACGGTGAGGCCAGGAAAGACGCGGCGCCCCTCTGGCGTCAACGTCATTCCGCGCCGGACAACCGCTTCCGTCCGCTCGGTAGAGATCAGATGACCGTCAAAGCGGACCTCGCCCCCGGTAATGGGGACGAGGCCCATACAGGCATTCAACAAGGAACTCTTCCCGGCGCCATTGGCTCCGAGCAATGTCACGATCTCGCCCTGGGCGACAGACAGGCCGGCGCCCTGCACCGCCTGAATGGCGCCATAGCGGACAGTCAATTGCTCAATTTCCAGAAGTGCCATGTCCTGTTCCCCGTCTGCGGCTTACTCTGCCGGCGGCACATCAGTGCCGTTCGGCACGATGTCCTCGACATGGGTTTTCTGGCCACTGACGATCCGGTTGAGGGCGACGACCCGCAGCGGCACCCGGTTCATCCCCTTATAGGTGATGGTGCCGGTCGCCACCTGTACGTTCTCGAGATTGTCAATCGCATCGCGGATCGAGGGTCCATCAAGCTTGTCGCCATCAGCCTTGACCGCTGCCTCGATCACCTTGATTACGTCGTAACCCGTTGCCGTGTAGACGGCGCTGGGATCCTGATTGAAGAACGCCTTGAAGTCGGCATTGAACTTCGCCAGCGGGCTGCCATCCGACGGATAACCGGCATTGGAGAAGACGACACCTTCGGCCACTTCACCGAGACCCAACGTCGTCGGCGAATCGATGCCATCCGAGCCGAGGACCGGCGTCTTGATGCCAGCGGAACGCAGCTGCTTGATGAAGGCCGGGAAATCCGGTTCATAGGCCGATGTCATAATGACGTCCGGTGCCGGAGAGACCCCTTTGATCTTCGTCACCTCCGCAGAGAAGTCCTGCTGGCCCATCTTGTATTCGACGGTCGCCGCGATCTTTCCGCCCTTGCCTTCAAAAACCTTGGCGAAATAGAGCGGCAGCTTCTCGGTATAGGGCGTGTCCCGCGAAATCAGGATCAGCGCGTTCTTATAGCCCTGCTTCTGGGCGAAATAGGCAAGAGCCGTTGCCTGCAGGTTGTCGGCCGTGTAGTTGGCAAACATGTAATCGCCGACGATGCCAGGCAGGGTCGGCGTCGAAGCACAGGGCGAAATAGTGGGGATCTGCGCTGCCTGGGCGATCTGGCC
>DATMUQ010000468.1:0-2176 GCA_035563795.1 Terriglobales bacterium
AAGCTGGGAGAGCAGGCGGATTTCTGTTGGTGTCACGCGGCGCATCATGTGATGGGGACCGATCTCCGACGGATGGCGCAGGCCGGCCGCTGCCAGCATCTCGGACAACGCCTTCAAGGTGTTGCGGTGAAAGTTATGAACCCGCTCAGCTTTGTCCGGCACTACCAGAGCACGCTGGCGCAGCGGGTCCTGGGTGGCGACACCGGTCGGGCAGCGATTGGTATGGCAGCTGCGCGACTGGATGCAGCCGAGGGCGAACATGAAGCCGCGGGCGGAATTGGCCCAATTGGCGCCGATCGCCATGACGCCGGCAATATCGAAAGCGCTGGTGATCTTGCCGCTGGCGCCAAGCCTGATCTGGCTGCGCAGATTGGTGGCGGTCAGGGTGTTATGAGCAAAGAGCAGTCCTTCACGCATCGGCACGCCAAGATGGTCGACGAATTCGACCGGCGCGGCACCGGTGCCACCCTCGGCGCCATCGATGACAATGAAGTCGGGCATGATCTGGGTTTCCAGCATCGCCTTGACGATGCCCATGAATTCCCAGGGATGGCCGATGCAGAGCTTGAAGCCGGTCGGCTTACCGCCGCTGAGTTCACGCAATTTGGCGACGAATTGCATCATCTCGACCGGCGTCGAGAAGGCGCTGTGGCGCGATGGCGAGATGCAATCCTCGCCGAGGCCGACGCCGCGGGTGGCGGCGATCTCCGGCGTCACCTTGCGGGCCGGCAGGATGCCGCCATGGCCAGGCTTGGCGCCCTGGCTCATCTTGATCTCGATCATCTTGACCTGATCGGTCTTGGCCTGTTCGGCGAAGCGGCCGGCATCGAAATGGCCATCGCGGGTACGACAGCCGAAATAGCCGCTGCCCAGTTCCCAGATCAGATCACCGCCATTCTCGCGGTGATAGGGGCTGATACTGCCTTCGCCGGTATCATGGGCGAAGTTGCCGAGCTTGGCGCCTTTGTTGAGCGCGCGGATGGCGTTGGCGCTCAGCGCCCCGAAGCTCATGGCTGAGATGTTGAAGACCGAGGCGGAATAAGGCTGGGTGCAGTCATTGCCGCCGATCTGGATGCGGAATTCCTTGGGATCGGTATGCGGCGCCGGCCGGGCGGAATGGCTGATGAATTCGTAGCCCGGCTTGTAGACGTCGATCAACGTGCCGAAGGGTAGTTCACCACCTTGCTCCTTGGCGCGGGCATAGACCAGCGAGCGTTGACCGCGCGAGAAAGGTGTCTGGTCGTCTTCCGATTCCAGCAGGTACTGCCGGATCTCCGGCCGGATCATCTCGATCAGATAGCGGATATTGCCGATCACCGGATAATTGCGCCGCACCGCGTGATGCGGCTGGACAAGATCATAGATGCCGACCAGCACCAGAAGGAGCGCCAGGATGGCCAGGCTTTGCAGCCAGATATTGCCGGCCATGAAGATGGCGGCCACGACAAAGACAAGAATGCAAAGACCAAAGGTGGAGTAACGGCTCAAGGTAGCCTGCATGGCGTGATTCCCGATCTGAGGATGCGCCGATCAGGCGACCGGCCGGCATCCATACTCTTTCCCCCATCGCCGCCGGTTGTTGCGGCAACCAGCGGAGAGCAGCAGGAGTGTAGGGGAGTTCCGGAACGGCGAAAAGCCACCGGATCGGGCCATTTCGGGCCCCGGGAAGGGCGCTGGCCGTCAAAATGGCTTTCGCCGGGAGCGGGCGAAATCTATGCTGCGGCCGAGTCGAATTGCAGGACCGTATTTGCCATGACCACCACGCTGTTTACCGACAAGCTCAATGCCTTCTGCCGCCATGCCAAGGTCGAGGTGGATGGGGCTGCAGCCGGGCCGCTGCAGGGGCTGACCTTCGCCGCCAAGGATATCTATGACGTCAAGGGCGAGACCTGTTGTTGCGGCAATCCGGATTGGCTGGCGAGCCATGAACCGGCGCAGGCGACAGCACCGGTTGTGGCGGCGCTGCTGGCGGCGGGCGCCAATCTCCGCGGCAAGACCCTGACCGACGAGATCGCCTTTAGCCTCAACGGCCAGAACTTCCACTACGGCACGCCGCGCAACAGCGCCGCACCCGACCGGATTCCCGGCGGCTCGTCATCGGGATCGGCCGCCGCGGTGGCGGGGCAGGCGGTGGATTTCGCCATCGGCAGCGACACGGCGGGGTCGATCCGTTTGC
>DATMUQ010000469.1:0-3265 GCA_035563795.1 Terriglobales bacterium
CGCGACCGCCGGATATAGGCGGCGGTGAGGGGACCTTCGCCGCAATAGCGCAAGGCGACGCGGGCGGCAAAGGGTTCGCGCGACAGCGAAGCCGCGACACCCATCGTCAGCCCGAACAGAAATTCCCGCGAGCTGCGCTGCTGGGGAATGAGAATCGAATAGGTGATCTCATTGCCGTTCACCGATTCAAAATCGGCCATGAAGAGCCGGCCATCGAGATAAGTGCAGGCACCATGATATTTGAAGATGTAGCGCGCCTTCTTCGGGTCATCCAGGTTCTGGAAGCGCTCGATATAGCTATAGAGGATGGTGTCTTCTTTCTCGTAGATATAGACAATCGACTTCAGGATCTGCCCGCGATAGATCGACGACGAATGATAGCGCTCATATACGCCGCAATAGCCCGCCAGGTCTTTCCGGCTGCGTGTGGTCAGGCTCAGCAAGCGTGTCATTACCGGGCTGTGCCGCAGCACGTCGAGTTGCGGATAGCGCTGCTTGGCAAAGAGCGCGCTGAACCGGCTCGGCGGCAGATAAAGGTCAGGCAGGTCCAGGCTGAAATACTGGCAGATCAGCCGCAGATTGGCCTTTGACGGCTCATGCTTGCCGGAGAGATATTTGTTGAATTGCTGGCGACTGATGCCGATGCGCCTGCAAATATCGGCGATCGAATTCTTCGCGTCACACAAGGTCCGCAGATTTTGTGCGAGGTTCGATTCAAGAGATGCGGTTTCCACCATACCTGAGCTGCATCCCCGTCGATAAGATCACTCCCATCAACAAAAACTAACATGACGCACTCTGGCGCACAAGTTGGCTCTGCTGTGCGTCTAGTTCGCGTAACCTTGAGAAATTGTGGAGAATTCTCATTGCGACCATACTCCCCTCAAGATGATGCGACGGCAGAAAGCGCCTTAACAGCATCAGAAAAACCGGGCCTGCAGAAGTCCCGGACTTGGGAGAGAACGTCGTGGTGCCTGAACCGAAAGGCAGCGGATTTCCACTGTTAGGAATTCGCTCCAGCACACTTACATCCCTGCTCGTCCTGCTGCCGACCATGATCGCGATCGGCGTCTTCGTCTACGCGTTTATCGCCTGGACGGGGGTGATATCCCTGACGAGCTCCCGCTTTGTGCCGGAGTATAATTTCGTCGGGCTGCAGCAATACAGCAAGCTCTGGAACACCGACCGGTGGCAGATCGCGGTCAGCAATGTCTGGCTGTTTTCCGGGCTGTTGATCGGCGCGTCACTGGCGGTGGGTCTGTTGCTGGCGATCTTCCTGGACCAGAAGATCCGCGCCGAAAATGTCCTCCGCACCATTTATCTCTATCCGATGGCGATCTCCTTCATCGTCACCGGCATCGCCTGGAAATGGCTCCTGGATCCCAGCGTTGGCATCGAGAAGCTCGTGCGCGGCTGGGGTTTCGAGAGCTTTCACTTCGACTGGCTGAACGACCCGAAGATGGCGATCTATACCATCGTCATCGCCGGCTTCTGGCAGTCTTCCGGCTTCGTGATGGCGGTCTTCCTGGCGGGCCTCCGCGGTGTCGATAGCGAGATCGTCAAGGCGGCGCGGATCGACGGTGCCTCCATGCCGCGGATCTACTGGTCGATCGTCGTGCCGATCCTGCGCCCGGTTTTCCTCAGCGTCATGGTGGTGCTGCTCTACCAGGCCTTGCGCTCCTTCGATCTGGTCGTCGCCCTCACCAAGGGTGGCCCCGGCTTCGCCAGCGATCTGCCGACCACCTTTATGTACAACTACACCTTCAGCCGTTTCCAGCTCGCCCAAGGTGCCGCCAGCGCGATGATGATCCTGCTGACCGTCACCGCCGTGGTTGTTCCATATCTCTATTCGGAGTTGCGCGATGAGCATGCTGGCGCCCACTGAGCGGTTCGACCTCGACATGGCGCGGCCGGCAGCGACGTCGGTCCTCTGGAAACGTGTCGGCCGCTTCGGAATCTATGCCGTCCTGTTGATCTTCGCCGCCTTCTATCTGCTGCCGCTGCTGGTCATGGTGGCGACCTCGCTGCGGTCGATGGATGAAATCCGCAGCGGCAATCTGGTCTCGCTGCCGCATGCGCTGACATTGCAGCCCTGGGCGGATGCCTGGTCGGCGGCCTGCGTCGGCGTCGATTGCATCGGTGTGCGGCGCTATTTCCTGAACACCTTTCTCATGGTGGTTCCGGCGACGCTCATCTCGACCTTCATCGGTGCGCTGAATGGCTATGCGCTCACCCAGTTCACCTTCCGGGGCAGCAAGATCGTCTATGCGCTCATCCTCTTCGCCTGCTTCACGCCCTATCAGGGTATCCTCATTCCGCTGGCAAAGGCGCTGGGCTGGCTGGGACTCGCAGGCTCGATCCCTGGGCTAATCTTCACCCATTCGATCTACGGCCTTGGCTTCACCACGATGTTCTTCCGCAACTATTTCATCAGCGTTCCGAAGGAACTGGTGCGGGCGGCGCGCGTCGATGGGGCGGGCTTTTTCCGGATCTTCTTCTCGATCATGCTGCCGATGGCCCTGCCGATCACCGTCGTCACCATCATCTGGCAATTCACCAGCATCTGGAACGACTTCCTGTTCGGCGTCTCGTTCACCACCGGCCAGAATGCGCCGATCATGGTTGCGCTCAATAACATCGTCAACTCAAGCACTGGTGAACGTCTCTACAACGTGGATATGGCTGCAGCGACCCTCGCCGCAATTCCCGTGCTCATCATCTATTTCCTGGCTGGAAAGCATTTTGTCCGCGGCCTGATGGCTGGATCGGTGAAGGGGTAAGACATATGGCTGAGCTATCAATCCAGAATCTGGGCAAGACCTTCGGTGAGCTGGAGGTTCTCAAGAATATCAATCTCGATGCGAAGCATGGCGAATTCCTGGTGCTGCTCGGGCCCTCGGGTTGCGGCAAGTCGACGCTGCTCAATGCGATTGCCGGCCTGGAGGACATCACTTCCGGCCGCATCCTGATCGACGGCAACACCGTCTCGGGCCTGGAGCCGAAGGATCGAGACATCGCCATGGTGTTCCAGTCCTATGCGCTCTATCCGACCATGAGCGTTCGCAAGAATATCGAGTTCGGCATGCGGGTGCGCGGCGTCGCCAAGGCGGAGCGCATCGCCGCCATCGCCAAGGTCGCGGAGATTCTGCAGATCGGGCATCTGCTGGATCGCAAGCCAGGGCAATTGTCGGGCGGCCAAAGGCAGCGTGTCGCCATGGGGCGGGCCCTGGTCCGTTCGCCGAAGATCTTCCTGTTCGACGAGCCG
>DATMUQ010000470.1:0-4752 GCA_035563795.1 Terriglobales bacterium
CCCGCCGTTATGGCAGGTGATGTGATGGACACGCATTTCGTAGGCATCGTGACTGAGCCCCCGGCTGAAGCAGCCGCAACCGAGTTACCGGCGCCCAAACCCAGGAAGCCGCTGCGCGAGCGGTTACGCTGGCCACTGATGGCGGCCTTCCCCATCCTTCTCGCGGTGGGCGGCACAGCTACCTATCTGGCGCAGGAACCTTACGTCTCGACCGACGATGCCTTCGTTCGCGCCGCGAAATATTCCATCAATGCCCGGGTCTCCGGCCAGGTGGTGGAGATCGCTGTCCATGACAATCAAGAGATCCATAAGGGGCAGCTGCTCTTCCGGATTGATCCGGAGCCCTATCAGATCGCCGTCGATCAGGCCCAGGCGGATCTGGAAAGTGCCCGCCTCGGCATCGAGACGCTCAAGACCAAGTATCGCGAACAGCAAGCAGAACTGCAGTCGGCGAAGGATTCGGCGACCTTCAACGAGCATGAATATAACCGCAAGCAAGCGCTGATTGCCTCCGAGTTCACCTCGCGTGCCGTGCTGGAGCGGACCGAGACCGATCTCAAAGTTTCGCGCAACAATATCGCCTCCATGGAACAGCAGATCGCCAATACCGTGGTTGCCTTGAACGGCGACCCGAATATCGATGTCGATCGTCATCCGACGGTGCGCGCGGCCAAGGCCCTGCTTGACCGGGCAAAGCTTAATCTCTCCTACACCCAGGTGCTGGCGCCCGATGACGGGATCGTTGCCAAGGTCGAGGATCTGCAGGTCGGCGATTACGTCAATCCGGGTGCCGCCGTCTTCTCGCTGCTGTCGAGCAGCCATGTCTGGATCGACGCCAATTTCCGCGAGACGGGTCTGACCCATCTGCGGCCAGGGCAGGAGGCGACGATCGATGTCGACACCTATCCGGGTCATACCTTCAAGGCCCATATCGTGAGCCTGAGCCCGGGCACCGGGTCGGATTTCGCGGTGTTGCCGCCCGAGAACGCGACCGGCAATTGGGTGAAGGTGGTGCAGCGCCTGACGGTTCGCCTTGAGCTTGACCGGGTCGATCCGGAACGCCCGCTTTACTCCGGCATCAGCGTGACCGCGCGGGTCGATACCGGTTATCGCCGCACCCTGCGCCATCCGCTCGAGCCGGTGCTGGTGACGGAGGCGGCCAAATGAACGCCACCTTGTCGGGCAATTCAGGCGCACCAGACGCCGTCCCCGTGCCACAGAGCAACCAGGGTTATCGGGCGATCACGGCCGCGGCCTTTCTGGCGGCCTATATGCAGACGCTCAACATCTCCATCCCGAATGCCGCCCTACCGCATATGCAGGGTACATTATCGATGGCGACCGATGAGGTCGGCTGGATCTTTTCCGCTTACATCGCAGCCAGCGTCATCGTTCTGCCGATGACACGCTGGCTCGCCGGACGTTTCGGCCGGAAAATGGTCTATCAGTTCTCGCTGGCCGCTTTCGCGCTCGGACTCGTGCTCAATACCCTGGCGACCACACCCCTGGAATTCGTCTTCGCGCGGATCTTCCAGGGTCTGGCAAGCGGCCCGCTGGTGCCGCTATCGACGGCGATCCTGCTGGAGGTGTTACCGCCAGCCCGGCATGCGCGGGTCAACCTGGCTCTGACGGTGATCCTCATGCTCGGTATCTGCACCGGGCCGGGGATCGGCGGCTGGCTCAGCGAGTATCACGGCTGGCGCTCGATCTTCTATCTCAGCCTGCCGATGACCGCCTTCATCTTCCTGGTGATGGGACTGTGGCTCGCGGAGAAGAAGCCGGAGCAGAACCCGCCCTTCGATTTCTTCGGCCTGGCGACTTTCGCGCTCGGCATGACCGCCTTGCAGATGATGCTCGATCGCGGCGAGCGGCTGGAATGGTTTGCCTCGACGGAAATCTGGGCGGAAGCGCTGGTTGCCACCCTGGGCTTCTATCTTTTCATCGTGCATATCCTGACGGCAAAAACGCATTTCCTCGACAAGGCCTTGTTCAGGGATCGCAACTTCGCCCTCTCGACGATCATGTTCTTTGGCGTCGGCTTCGTGCTGCTGCCGACCCTGGCCTTGACCTCGCCGATGCTGGAGGAATTGCTGGCTTATCCGGTCGACACCACCGGATATATGACCATCCCGCGCGGCGTGGGCCTGGTGGGTATGCTCATCCTGATGGGTTGGGTTCCGCCCCGGATCGACAGCCGGCTGCTGGCATTGAGCGGCATGGCGCTGGTCGTCTATGGTAATTGGCAAATGCTGGGCTATTCGCCGCAAATGGATTGGCGGCCGATCACTGCTGCCGGTTTCGTCCAGGGTGCGGGCCTCGGCATCGTGATGCCCGCCTTGAGCAAGACCGCTTTCAGCACGCTCGACCCGAAATTCCGCCCGGAAGGGACCGCCCTCTTCAACTTGTCTCGCCTCTATGGCAGCACGATCGGGATCGCCGTGGTGCAGATCTTTTTCTACAACAACACCCAGGCGATGCATCTGGCGCTCGCCGCAGACCTGACACCCTACCGTGCCGCCGCCCATGGCGTGATGTCGATGTCCCTGCCGGCCTTGGCCGAATTCAATGAGGCCATCACCGGCCAGGCGGCAGTCATCGCCGTCATCGATCAGTTCAAGATCCTGATGCTGGTGATGCTGGCAGTCAGTCCGCTTGTCTTGTTCCTGCGCAAAGCCCGGGCCGCCCGCTGATATCCGGCCAATTGAAGGAGAAAATCATGTCACAGGACACGCTTCGCTATACGCGGTTTCCGCGGGCCGATGGCTCGCTGGAGATCCCCGCCGTCGGTTTCGGCACCTTGATCCCCGATCCTGCTACCACGAGACAGGCGACCAAAACCGCTCTGGAAATCGGGTTTCGGCATCTCGATTCCGCCGAGCGCTATCGCAATGAAGAGGCGGTCGGCGAAGCGATTCAGGAAGCGATCAGGACGCGGGTGGTGGTCCGGCAGGATCTCTTCATGACGGCGAAGATCTGGAACACCAATCATCGTCCTGAACGGGTGAGGCCCGCCTTCGAGGCGAGCCTGAGGCGTCTGCGGCTGGACTATGTCGATTGTTATGTCATCCACACGCCTTTCGCTTTCCGTCCCGGCGACGACTTTCATCCCATCGATGAGCACGGCAAGGTCGCCTATGATTCCGGGGTGACCCTGGCGGAGACCTGGCAGGCGTTGGAGCGTCTGGTCGATGAGGGTCACTGCAAATCGATTGGCCTCTCCGATATCAGCCTGGAGAAGCTGCGGGAGATCGTCGCCATCGCGCGGATCAAGCCGGCGATGATCCAGGTGGAAGCGCATCCCTATCTGCCCGAATGGGAGCTGCTCGACTTCTGCCGGCAGCACGGGATCATCCTGCAGGCCTTTGCTGCGCTGGGCCATGCGATGGAGCCGAATCTGCTGGAGGATCCGGTCATCACGTCGATCGCGCGGCGCGTCGGCAAGACACCTGCCCAGGTCGCCCTGGCCTGGGCGGTGCAGCGCGGCACCGCCTTCCTGACGACCTCGACGAATCCGGGCCGCATCCAGGAGAATTTCGAGATATCCGCTCTGCCTGAAGACGCCCTGCAGGAAATCCGCGAGAAGATTACCAAGAATATCCGGTTCAATGCTGTGGTGGAAACGGGCGTGCCCGGCTTCATTCCCCAGACCAAACAGCAATCCCCGTCCCACTGAACGGAGAATTCGGTAGGTTCATCATGTCAGACAGCTCGCAGCCGAAGAATGTCCTGGCGATGATCGCACAGGCGCTCGCCGATCCCCGGCGATATGAGATTCTGAAGCAGATCGCCAGCCAGCGCACGCCGCTTTCGCTCGCGGCGCTGCGCAAGGAGCATGATATCGGGGCACCGACCATGTCTTATCACATCAAATTTCTCGCGGATGCGAACCTCATCGATGTGAAGCGGCAGGGCACGCGCGCGACGGTGGCGCTACGGCCCGATATTCTCGAACAATATGTCCGAGATATCGAGCGCCAGCTCAATCTCACGAAAGTCGCTTAGGCATCACCCTCACAATCCCATAGGCGGCGGAAGCGGGATTGCCTTCACGCTCAAGCTTCCGCGAAAGCGGTCTCCAGCACCTGCATCAAGTGATCGGCATTGGCCTTAGAGAAGATCATCGCCGGACGCAGCTTGATGACATTGTCATAGGGCCCGTCGGTCCCCATCAGCACGCCAAGCTCGCGCGCCTTTTGCACAATGCGCCCGGCGCGTTCTGTCGCCGGTTTCTTGCTGGCGCGGTCCTCGACGAGATCGAGACCGAGGAACAGGCCCGAACCCCTGACATCGCCGATCTCCGGATAGCGCTCGGCGAGGCGGCGCATGCGGGCAAGGAGATCGTCGCCGATCCGCTTGGCGTTCTCCTGCAGGCGATCGCGCTGCAGGATCTCCAGCACCTTGAGGCCGACAGCGCAGGAGACCGCATTGCCGCCGAAGGTGTTGAAATATTCCATGCCATTGGCGAAGGAATCGGCGATCTCCGCCCGCGTCACCAAAGCCGCCAAGGGATGGCCGTTGCCGATCGGCTTGCCCATGGTGACGATATCGGGCTCGACGCCCTGCGTTTCGAACCCCCACATATGCGTGCCGATGCGGCCGAAACCCACCTGCACTTCATCGGCGATGACGACACCGCCGGCGGCCCGGATGTCGCGATAGACCTCGGCAAGATAGCCGTCGGGCAGGAAGATCTGGCCGCCGACGCTCGGCATCGATTCGGCGATGAAGCCGGCGGGCTTGCGTCCCGTTTTT
>DATMUQ010000471.1:0-6014 GCA_035563795.1 Terriglobales bacterium
GGCCGGACGGGCCTGGGCGGCTGGCACGGCGGGGGCATTCAGGACACCCTGATGCACCGGCTGGCTGGCTGGTTGCGGGCTGTTCGAGGTCATCACCGCCGGACGGGACGGACGCTCGGTGCGGGTGGTGCTGGCCTTGCGCCGCGTCGGGGTCGCGCTGCTGCCGGCTTCCCGCTTGATCGGCGAGGGACGGCCGGTCAAACCCAGGCGATGGGCCTTGCCGATGACCGCATTACGGGTAATTCCGCCGAGGATTGCGGCGATCTGACTGGCGGTCTGACCCTGGCCCCAAAGCTTCCGCAGGGTTTCGATCCGCTGTTCGGTCCATTCCATAGCATGCCTCCTGGTTGTCACGGGTGGCCCGAGATGTTGTGTGTGAGGACCATTTCACTCCACAACATGCTGAGAGGCAAGACCTCCTATGCAGAATCTTGTGGATAGCTACGCACTATCCGCAAGATTTTGACATAAACGCCAGGGATTGGGGTGAACGGTTATTCGACGACCGCCAGTTGGCGGCTGAGTGTTTCAATCACATCCATCAGGTCCCGGCTAGAGGCTAACTGCCGATTCCGCGACAGGAGGATGTAATTGGCGTCGCGATCGCCCTTCAGGACCACTTTATTAATGGCGAAGAGTGGCTGTTCCTGGCTGCGACGGTAGATGGAGAAGACGGCCATATTGCCGCGGTGATCGATCGCATAGTCCCGCCACAATCCCCGCCCGACCTGACGGCTATATATGGCAAGGAGCAGATTAAGATCGGTCCGGTTGAAGAAAACCCGGCGACCTTTGCGCTGATAATCTGCCAGAAGGACCAGTTGGGTCATCAGCCTCCGACGGATTGTGTAAGCCGGGCCAGACAGGCCCCGAGGATGAGCACCTCAGGCGATGAACCGGCGACTCGGCTCCGCTTCCTTAACGCTCCAAGTGTTCCGCAAATCCCTGCTGTCGTCCAGTTCGTTAAAGTTTTAAGTCGCCGTCGGTCAGGCCTGACGGCCCCCCGCCGCGGTCAATGAACCCGGGTTTCGCCGCTGGCTGCGGTATCCGGCTCGGTATAACAAACCACCTGGGCCAGATGCCGGTAGCAATAGCCGAAATTGTCGCGCTGTTCCGCCGCCGCCATCTGCGCCAGTTCAGCCGAGCTCAGGCAATATCTGCCGGTTTTCTGGTAACGGAGGATATTGCAGTCCTCGCCGGTAATGGAGGAGACAATGTGGTCTGAGGCGGTTTTGCCGGTCTGGTTGAGGCTGGAGCCTTCAACCAGGCTGTACACCGCGCCGGCCGTGGTGATTTCACATCCCGGCAGGGCCAGCAGCAGCGCCGCCGCCAGTGGTGCCAGAACATTCAGCGGGATCAGGGCATTGCTGGTCCGACCGAGGCGATGTCGCCGGCAGGAAACCTGCCGGTCGATCTGGCGGTGGTTGAAGAGACGCATGCCCGTCCTCGCTCTGCATTAGGCCCTGTTGCCAAGCTTACAAGCAATTACCGTTCCAGATTCCGGCTGGCTGGCCGGAAATCGCAATTATACCTGGCGGGGTATCGGCCAACCGGCTGAAAATTCGTCCGATTCGGCCAGCTTTGGGTCTGCCTCGCGCTTTGACGATGGCGGGCTAGGTCGCTATGGTAGCGCGCAATTTTTACCCCGGCAGGGCGGCGCGCAGGGTTGCGCGGGCGATGACGGGGACGGGCCGGCTGCCGATTACAGCCGCAAGAGGTTTGGCGTGGCTGATATCTTTAATGAAGTTGACGAGGAATTGCGGGCAGACCAGGCACGCCAGTTCTGGAAGAAGTACGGCAATCTGGTGATCGGCGGGGCCCTGCTACTGGTTCTGGTCGCTGCCGCCTGGTGGGGCTGGCAGGTCTATAGCCAGCGCCAGCAGGAAGAACAGAGCGTCGCTTTCGTCGAGGCCGTGCAGAATTCCGAGAAGGATGCCAAGGATACCGGCAAGCTCGACGTGATCGCCGGTCAGTCGGGCGGCTATGGCGCCCTGGCCCGCTTTGAGCTGGCGAACAGTGCGGCGGCCCAGGACCCGGCCAAGGCCGGCGATCTGCTGGCCGCTGTTTCCCAGGACGCCAAGCTCGACGGTGCCATGCGTGGCATGGCGGCGATCGAGGCCGGCCAGCTGAGGCTGCAGGCCAACAAGCCGCAGGATGCGATCGACGTGGTGGCGCCCTTCACCGTCGCCGGCAATGCCTATCGTCTGTCGGCGCTGGAAATCACCGGTCTCGCGCAGCTGGCTGCCGGCGATAAGGCCAAGGCCAAGGACACCTTCACGCAGCTTCAGCAAGCGGCGGCGGCACCGACCGGTGGCAATGCCAATGCTGCCCAGCGCGCGCAGCAACTGCTCGATCGGCTGCAATAACGTCAGGTTGCCGATGGCGGTGCGGCATATGCTGCCGCAAGACAAAGAGAAGACCGGGGACAAGAGACCCGCATAAGACCAGGGCGACTGGGCAGGCAGAGAGTTGATGGACGGCGTCATGACAAGACAGGAATACCAAGACGACACGGGCGCGGGGGCTATTGGCGCGCCTGGCACAGGCGGCGTGAAGGTGCAGGCGCGATCGGCGATGGCCGGCATGCCGTGCCGTGGCCGGATCCTGCGGCGGGCCTTGATCGGTCTGGTCGGTGTGCTGGCGCTGGGCGCCTGTGACAAGACCAAGGTGCCGCTGCCCGGCGAGCGCATCTCGGTGCTCAGTCTCGATCGTACCCTCGATGCCGACAGTTCGCTGGCCGACGTGAAGGTGCGGTTGCCGAAACCCTATGTGAATACGGACTGGTCGCAGGTCGGCGGCAATCAGACCCATGCCATGTATCACCTGCAGGTCGCCAATGATCAGGCGCTGCATGAGGTCTGGTCGGCTGATATCGGTTCCTCGGCGGATTCCGAAAACAAGCTCCTGGCCGAGCCCGTCATCGCCGATGGCATCGCTTATGCCATGGATGCGGATAGCCGTGTGTCGGCTGTCGATGCCAATAGCGGCAACCATCTCTGGCAGGTCGATCTGACGCCGGACGAGGAGGATGACAGCCTGTTCGGCGGCGGTGTTGCCGTGGCCGAAGGCAAGGTGATCGTCACGACGCCTTTCGCCAAGGTCTTCGCGCTCGATGCCAAGAGCGGCAAGAAGATCTGGGAAGCACAGGCGCCGTCCGCCATGCGCGCTGCGCCCGCCGTCAGCGATGGCCGCGTTTTTGCCGTGACCCTCGACAACCAGCTGGTGGTCTACGCCTTGGATGACGGGCGACGCCTGTGGTCCAATGCCGGCGTCGAGGAAGCCGCCGGTCTGCTCGGCGGCACCACGCCAGCCGTGCAGGGAAATGTCGTGGTCGCGGCCTATACCTCAGGCGACCTGCTGGCCTTCGACGTGATCGCCGGCCGCAGCCTGTGGAGCGACAACCTCGCCGGCAAGGCGCGCGGCGATTCCACCGCGACCCTGACCGATATCCGTGGCCGGCCGGTGATCGACCGCGACCTGCTGGTTGCGGTCAGCAATGGCGGTGTGATGACCGCGATCAACATCAAGCGCGGCGGCCGCCTCTGGGATGCCAGCATCGGTGGCACCCAGAGCCCCTGGGTGGCCGGCGATTTCATCTATGTGCTGACCAATCAGAGCGAAGTCATCTGCCTGCAGCGCCAGGACGGCCGCATCAAGTGGGTGCAGAACCTGCCGCGGTTCCAGGATCCGGAGACCCATAAGGAGCCGATCTACTGGTCGGGCCCGGTGCTGGTCAGCGACCGCTTGCTGGTGACGGGGTCCGAGGGCCATGCGGTCTCGATCTCGCCCTATGACGGCAAAATCCTGGGCCAGATGGAGCTGCCGGCACCGACCCATCTGCCGCCGGTGGTGGCCAATCAGACGGTCTATATCCTGTCGGATGATGCCCAGCTGATCGCCCTCAGGTAAGTCCGGGCGGTCTCAACGGACCCGCGAATGGCTTCGCCGGTCCAGATAAAACGTCTCAGGCCATCGGCAAAAGCCTTGCCGATGGCCTGATCATTGATGCCGATTGCCAATCGGTGGATATTGGAACCATGACTTTTACCGTTGCCATTGTCGGCCGACCCAATGTCGGCAAATCGACCCTTTTCAACCGCCTGATCGGCAAGCGCCTGGCGATCGTCGACGATCGCCCCGGCGTCACCCGCGATCGCCGCTATGGATCTGGCCGTCTCGGCGATCTCGACTTCACCGTGATCGACACCGCGGGGCTGGAAGATGTGCGCGACGACAGCCTGGAAGCGCGCATGCGCGAACAGACCGAGCAGGCGGTGGCCGAAGCTGATGTCGCCTTGCTGGTGATCGATGCCCGTGCCGGCCTGACCGCGCTCGACGAATATTTCGCCCGCCAGCTGCGCAAGAGCAAAACGCCGATCATCCTGGTTGCCAATAAGAGCGAGGGCCATGCCGGCCAGGCCGGCGCCATGGAGGCCTTCTCGCTGGGGCTCGGTGCGCCGATCGCCATCTCCGCCGAACATGGCGAGGGCATGGGCGATCTCTTCGATGCGCTGGAGCCCTATGCCAAGCGCGATGCGGCGGAGCAGGACGAGGCGATTGCCGCGCTCGATGCCGAGCTGGAAATGCTGCCGTCGGACGATGCCGAGGCGCCGAGCCATCTGCAGCTCGCCATTGTCGGCCGGCCCAATGTCGGCAAGTCGACTTTGGTCAATCGCCTGATCGGCGAGGACCGGCTGCTGACGGGACCGGAGGCCGGCATCACCCGTGATGCCATTGCCATCGACTGGCAATGGAAGGACCAACCGATCCGCCTCATCGACACGGCAGGTCTTCGCCGTCGCTCGAAGGTCGTGGAGAAGCTGGAGCGCTTATCGGGCGCCGATACCGATCGCGCTGTGCGTTTTGCCCATGTCGTCGTGCTGGTACTGGATTCCGCCGACATGCTGGAAAAGCAGGATCTCACCATTGCCCGCACGGTGATCGAAGAAGGCCGCGCCCTCATCATCGCCGCCAATAAATGGGATGCGGTTGAGGACAAGAACGGCGCCTTGAAGAAATTGCGCGATCGCCTCGATCTCTCACTGCCCCAGGTGCGTGGCCTGCCGGTGGTGACGATCTCGGGCATGACGGGTCGTAATCTCGACCGTCTGATGGATGCTGTCCTCGATGTCTATCAGCGCTGGAACAAGCGCGTGCCGACGGCGCAGCTCAACCGCTGGCTGGGTGACGTGCAGCAGATGCATCCGCCGCCCTTGGTTGGCGGCCGGCGCGTGAAGATCCGTTATATGACGCAGATCAAGACGCGGCCGCCGACATTCGCGCTGTTTGCCCAGATGGCGGACGAGTTGCCGGATTCCTACCACCGCTATCTGCTCAACGGCATCCGTGACACCTTCGGCATCGATGGTGTGCCGCTGCGCCTCTATACGAGGCGCGGCAAGAACCCGTTCGACAAGGACGGGCGCTGATCACCAGCGCCTGTCGCCTCTTGGCAGGTTTTGCCGGTCCATTGTCCTTGCGGCGATAAGCGGTTCCGCTTTAGCTGGTTGCGGTTTCAGCCAGCGAGGGCGAGATGCAGATCGTTCATGCCAAGGATTTCACTGCCGAGCGCGCCTGGGATGCCCGCGACATCGCCGTGCTCGATGGCACCAGCGTGCGTCTGCATTGGACCGACCAGCCCTATCGCTGGCACGTCAATGACGGGCAGGAAGTCTTCGTCGTGCTGGATGGCGTGGTCGACATGCATTATCGCGACCCTGTGGGCGAGCATGTGGAGCGTCTGGAAGCCGGCGGCATCTTCCATGCGGAATCCGGCGACGAACATGTGGCGCATCCGGTCGGTGCGGCGCGCATCCTGGTGATCGAGCGCGACGGCAGCAACTAGCCGTTTCGGGTCACTATCTCAATCCAGCAGCTTGTAGAGCTTCACCGAATCTTCGTGAAAACCCTGCCGTGAATAGAAGGCGCGGCCATGGTTGTTGCTGGCGAAGACATCGAGGCTGAGGCAGGTGAAACCCTGTTCCCGCGCCCAGGCCTCGGCTGCTTCCATCAGC
>DATMUQ010000472.1:0-2686 GCA_035563795.1 Terriglobales bacterium
TTCATAGCCGATCTCGATATCGCCCTGGCTGCCGGACATGCCGGCGAGGCCGAAATCCGCCACGGCATCATCCGTCGCCTCGCTCAGCAGAGGTTCTGGCGCCAGCCGCGTCCACAGGGTAAAGCCATCGAAACGAGGCGCACCAGCGGCAATGCCGAGGCTGAAGGGCGATCCGTGCCGCCAGACAAACTGCCGGCTGCTGCCGGGCAGGAGGCCCGTAATACCGACGGCATTTGCCATCGGCGCCCAATAGGGGCCTGTAGCGCCGAGCAGGCCGCCGGCAGCCAATGACAATCCGCCCCATCGCAGAAAAGCGCGTCGCCCCGTTAGCAAAACTCGCGGCCTCTACCGTGCTATAGAACTGGTTTCGGCGATCAGAGCGCGCGCATCTGCGCATCATTCGTCATCGATCTGTCATTCGACTCACGCCGACGCCGATATTACCGCGAGAGAGTTAACGGAACTTGATGACAGGGAGCCTACGAATTGGCGAAAAATCGAAAACGGTGTTTGCGCAATCACCGTCACACCGCTTCGAAAGCGAAGAGGGGACCGCCACCTCAAGAATGCCGCACACGCGCTGCGTGCTGAGTTGTCGGGCGACTACGCGCGCTGCGGGCTGTCGAAATGAGGCGCACTAATACAGTGCTATGCAGCCTCGGTCGTATCGAAAATATCATCTGACCTGAGCTGTCCACGTGCTAGGATAGCGACCAGAAAAACACCGTGGCGAGAGCCAGAATACGGACGGCGCCCAGTTTGAGTCCGCTGTATAATTTGAATTCGCATCAGGGCGGCAAGGTCATTGGCAGCAGATCGGTGTTTCATGACTCAAATCAAAACGGCACGAGCGAAGCTCGGCTAAAATAAAAAAATCTAGTCGAAGAGACAGGGTATGTGTCCCGTGACGGCCGAGGTTATTGGCCACAAGCCGATCGCGGATTCTACATATATTTCTTTGATGATCGGGAGTGAGCGGGCACGCTTGGGCGTTGCTCGCAGGCGTGATATTCAGCTTGCGCGAGGATCTGCAGATCCGGTGAGTTGAAATCCAATCTATCAGCAAAATCGATCGATATTTTCTGAGAAGGAAGGTTGGCATGACAATGAATCAGAATCAGAAGACGTTCTTCCCCTGGCCCAACACGCTGACGGGCGGCTGGCATCGGCCGGGCAATGCTGTCAGCGATATCATGGATGCGCATGTCATGCGGCTGCAGCACTTCACGGAAGAGATGCAGCGGGCTTACGCCGAGACCTATGAACGGCAGATGGATACCTTCAGCAAGACCAGCGAACGTCTGACGCAATCCATGCAGGAAATGTTCAGCAGCCAAGGTGCCGCCGAATTCATGACGGCGGAATCGCAGCTGGCCAATGCCTGGCTGGAAGGGGTGACCACCCGTTCACAGAATTGGATGGCGCTCGGTCAGAAGCTGCAGGAATGCTGCAACGAATTCGCCCGTGCCAGCTTTGAAGATCTGCGCGCGCAAACGGAAGACCTGGCTGCCGAAGCGGAAGAGAAAGTCGCGGAAGCGAATACCGAAGCCGGCAAGCAATTGAAGGCAATCAAAGCGAGCGCCAAGCACGCTGCCTGATCTCCTCAGCGCTTTCTCACCTGATACGGGCTCTTTCGGCTGTGATGGCCGGAAGGGCCCGAATTGTTTCTGGTCGCAGCCTCCTGGTTAATTGCCGCGAAATGTGGCACCTCTTGCTGGCGAACGGCGCAACCGTCACGGTTGCCGGTGGCGATATCGTCGCGCGACAACAGGGGGCGGTTGATACCGGGGGACATGGAAGATCAGGCTACAGTCATTGGCGACCAGGCCGGCGAGGGCGGTATGGTTCCGCTGCTCCGGCGCAACCGGGATTTCCTCGCCTATACCATCGTCCTGTTCTTTTCGTCCCTGGCGGTGGAGATCCTGACCGTCGCCATCGGCTGGCGGATCTATGACATCTCCGGTCGCGCCTTTGATCTCGGCCTGGTGGGGCTGGTGCAATTCATCCCGAGCTTCGTGTTGGTCTTCGTCACCGGTGCGGTGGCCGATCTCTTCTCTCGACGCTCAATCATCTTCTGCTGCCTGGTCAGCGAATTCGTTTTCACCACGGCGATATTCATGGTCGCCAGCGGTTTTCCGGCCTTCGCACAAAACCAGGTCTGGCCGATCCTGGTGCTGATTGCCGGCCTCGCCATCGGTCGTGCCTTTCTGTCACCGGCGGCACAGGCCTTGGCGCCGAATCTGGTGGCGCGGCATGAGATATCGACGGCGATTGCCTGTTCGACGGCGGCCTGGCAACTCAGCGTCATTGCCGGACCGGCGATCGGCGGCGTGCTCTATGGCATTGCCCCGGCTTTTGCCTATCGCAGCGGTCTTGCCATGGTCGCCGTCTCTTTGATTGCTGTCCTCTGCATCAAGCGGCGCGAACAACCGAGGCCACGCGAGCAAGAGATCACGCAAGCCCTGATCGGCGGCTTCCACTACATGCCGAAGGAGAAGGTCGTGCTCGGCGCCAGCACGCTCGATCTCTTCGCCGTGCTGTTGGGCAGCGTCACCGTGTTGCTGCCGATCTATGCCCGCGACATCCTGGTGGTCGGTCCCTGGGGGCTGGGCCTGTTGCGCGCCGGGATGGGGCTGGGCGCTCTGGCAACGGCGCTCTATCTCGGCTGGCGGCCGATCCGGCGCCG
>DATMUQ010000473.1:0-6533 GCA_035563795.1 Terriglobales bacterium
CCGTCGAAGGGAACGTGATTGAGGATGGCAGCCAGCAAACGCTGACGGTCCTGCTCGCGATCATATCCCGCTGTCATCTTTCCCTACCTTCCATGTTGCGCCGACGCCATTCAGGCGTCGGCAGCACCTTCTTCGATTGCGTCCAGTTGCTTGGCGACGCGCTGCAATTCCTCGACGAAGCCCAGGCTCGAGAGATCCGTCATCCGCATCGGATAGAGAATACCATCCAGATGATCGCATTCATGCTGCACCACCCGGGCATGGAAGCCGTGGGCCTCGCGATCGATCTCGCGCCCCTGGGCATCGAGGCCACGATAGCGGATATGGGTATAACGCGGCACCAGCCCGGCGAGGCCCGGCACGGAGAGACAGGCCTCGATCCCCGACGCCGTCTCTTCGGTCAGGGGGGTGATCTCCGGATTGATGAGGACGGTCATCGGCACGCCCTCCCCGGCCTCGCCTTCCCGCGCCATGCGGGCGGCAGGGACGTGAAAAATCACCACCCGGAGCGGCACATGCACCTGGGGGGCGGCCAGGCCGGCCCCGCCAATATCTGTCAGCGTGTCCAGCATATCCCGGATAAGCCGTTGAATTTCATCGGATTTCGGATCCGCGACAGGATCGGCCCGGCGCTTCAGCACCGGATGCCCCATGCGGGCGATCTTCAGGATGGCCATGTCTCGTCCTTGCTCTTCAGTGCCAATATGGGACAGATTCGGCAGGTGCGAAAGGTCCCGGGCGGGGGAAAATTCCGCGATTTCAAGTGGCAAGCACCCTTCACAAGGCGGAATTCCTGTGTTATCCACACCCGTCAACTGGCAGCAATCCCGCTGCCTGACGAGTTTTTGCGTTTTCCAAAAACCCAATCATTAACTTAGAAAGGCTGTGATCAACCGTGCAAGTTCTCGTCCGTGACAACAATGTCGATCAGGCCCTGCGCGCGCTGAAGAAGAAGATGCAGCGCGAAGGGATCTTCCGGGAAATGAAGATGCGTCGCAACTATGAGAAGCCGTCAGAGCGCAAGGCGCGTGAGAAGGCTGAAGCTGTGCGCCGTCACCGGAAGCTGATGCGCAAGCGGATGGAGCGTGAGGGCTACTAAGCTCTCAAGCTTTCTGGAACCCTCAAGCGGTTCCAGCACGTTGAATCGGAAAAGGGCCGGAACTTGCGTTCCGGCCCTTTTGCCATGCGGCGGGATGACTGTCCCCTTTCATCCCACCGAAGTTGCGAGGGTCGTCCCCCCAGCCCGAGTTGGATCGAGTTTGCTTCGATCCATTGTCGGGGCCGGCACCACGAAGCCATCCCTCCGTGGGCCAGTCGATATCCTCAGCCCAAGGCTTTGACGATATCCTCGCACATCTTCTTCGCGTCGCCGAAGAGCATCATCGTGTTGTCTTTGAAAAACAACTCATTTTCGACGCCGGCATAACCGGAAGCCATCGATCGTTTCACGAACAGCACGGTCTTGGCATTTTCCACATCCAGGATCGGCATGCCGAAGATCGGGCTCTTCGGATCCGTCTTCGCTGCCGGATTGGTGACGTCATTGGCACCGATGACGAAGGCGACATCCGCCTGCGGGAATTCGCGGTTGATGTCTTCCAGTTCGAAGACCTCGTCATAGGGCACATTCGCTTCCGCCAGCAGCACGTTCATATGGCCCGGCATGCGGCCGGCAACCGGATGAATGGCATAGGAGATCTTGGCGCCTTCCTTCTTCAAGAGATCCGCCATCTCGCGCAGGGCATGCTGGGCCTGGGCGACAGCCATGCCATAGCCCGGCACGATGATAACGCTGCTGGCATTCTTCATGATGAAGGCCGCATCATCGGCACTGCCGGCTTTGACCGGCCGGTCCTGCGCCTTGCCGCCTGCCGCCGCCGCGCTGGCATCGGTGCCGAAGCCGCCGAGGATCACGTTGAAGATCGAGCGGTTCATGCCCTTGCACATGATGTAGCTGAGGATGGCACCCGAAGAGCCAACCAATGCACCCGTGACGATCAACAAGTTGTTGGAGAGCGTGAAGCCGATGCCGCAGGCCGCCCAGCCGGAATAGCTGTTCAGCATCGACACGACGACAGGCATATCGGCGCCGCCGATCGGCAGGATCAGCAGGAAGCCGAGCAGCAGGGAGACGATGACCAGGGCCCAGAAGATCGTTACGTGCTGGCCGAGGATGAGGGCCACGATCAGGACCACGATGCCGATACCGAGCAGCGCATTGAGGATGTGCTGGCCCTTGAAGATCAGGGGCGCGCCGCTGACCAGTCCCTGCAGCTTCGAAAAGGCAACCAGCGAGCCGGTAAAGGTAATGGCACCGATCGCCACGCCGAGGCCCATTTCGACGAGGCTGTTCGCATGGATCGCGCCCTCTTCACCGATATGAAAGGCGGCCGGCGCGTAGAAAGCCGCGGCGGCGACACAGACAGCGGCGAGACCGACCAGACTGTGGAAGGCCGCCACCAGCTGCGGCAAGGCCGTCATGACGATCCGGCGGGCAATGAAGGCACCGATCGAACCGCCGATGGCGATGCCGGCGATGATGAACCAGTAGCTGTGGACGCTCGGCAAGGTCAGCGTGGTGAGGATCGCCAGCACCATGCCGCCGACACCCCATAGCAGGCCGCCGCGCGAGCTTTCCGGCGAGGACAGGCCCCGCAGCGACATGATGAAACAGACCGAGGCGATCAGATAAGCGAAGGCGGTCAAATTGTCGTTCATGCTCTTCCCCTGCCCGCTCGCTTACTTCTGCTTCTTCTTGAACATCGACAGCATGCGCTGGGTGACGATGAAGCCACCGAAGATGTTCACCGAGGCCAGGGTCACGGCGATGAAGCCGAAGATCTGGCTGAGGCTGAGATCGGCCGGACCGGCGGCGATCAGCGCACCGACGATGATCACCGATGAGATGGCGTTGGTGACCGCCATCAGCGGCGAGTGCAAGGCCGGCGTCACCCGCCAGACCACGTAATAGCCAACGAAGCAGGCCAGCACGAAAACCGTGAAGCCGAAGATGAAAGGCGTGTGGCCAGCCTGATCGGCTGCCGCCTGAACGCCTGTGGCCGAGGCCTCCTGCGCCACCTGGCTGGCCTGGGCCGCCAATTGCTGGGCGCTGTTGGCGAGATCGATTGCTTTCTGGACGAGATTATCTGAGCTCATGATCTATCCCCGTCACGCCTTGAACATCGGATGGATGACCGCACCGTCACGCGTCAGAGCGACGCCCTTGACGATCTCATCCTCCCAGTTGACCTTCAGTTCCTTGCTCTCCTTGTCGATCAGCAAGGTCACGAAATTGAGCAAGTTGCGGGCATAGAGTGCCGTCGCATCGACGGCGAGCCGGCTCGGTACATTGTTGTGGCCGACCAGCGTGACACCATGCTTGACGACGACCTTGCCGGCTTCCGACAGCGGGCAATTGCCGCCTTGCTCGACAGCGAGATCGACGATCACCGAGCCGAGCTTCATCGACTTCACCATCTCCTCGGTCACCAGGACCGGCGCCTTGCGGCCGGGAATGAGTGCCGTGGTGATGACGACATCCTGCTTCTTGATGGTCTCGGCGATGAGGGCTGCCTGTTTCGCCTGGTAGGCCTCGCTCATCTGCTTGGCATAACCGCCAGCGGTTTCCGCCTGCTTGAATTCCTCGTCCTCGACGGCGACGAAGGTGGCGCCGAGGCTTTCCACCTGCTCCTTGGTAGCAGGACGGACGTCAGTCGCGCTGACGATAGCGCCCAGGCGGCGCGCTGTCGCGATGGCCTGCAGACCGGCGACACCGACACCCATGATCAGCACACGGGCCGGGGCAACCGTGCCGGCCGCCGTCATCATCATCGGAAAGGCCCGGCCGAAGACGCCGGCGGCATCGATCACCGCCTTATAGCCGGCAAGGTTCGATTGCGAACTGAGAACGTCCATCGATTGTGCGCGGGTAATACGCGGCATCAATTCCATGGCGAAGGCATTGACGCCCTTGCTCGCATAAGCGTCCAGGCTCTCCTTGGCGCCATGGGGATTGAGGATCGCCGCCAGGAAGGCGCCCTGCTTGGCGCCCGCCAGCTCATCTGGCCCGCCTTCGGCCTCCGTCAGCGGCCGCTGCACCTTCAGGATAAGATCCGCGCCGGCAATCGCAGTGGCCGCATCCGGCACGATGGTGGCGCCAGCCGCCGCGAAGGCCGCATCGGCGATTGCGGCGGTCTCGCCGGCACCCGCCTCGACGACGACCTGCGCATTCATCGCGACATATTTCTTCACGGTGTCAGGTGTCGCTGCACAGCGCTTTTCGTCGGCCCGGCGCTCTTTCAGGATGGCAATCTTCATGCCCGTCGCTTCCCCCGTCGGTTCCGCCGCTTATCGCGGCATCGATCCAACCTATCTGACCCTGCACTACACCGCCGTTTCATTTGCGACGGCGTTTTTTCGTTCATGGCAGCCAGACTCTGCAACCAGACTCTGTGGGCGCGACCTTCCCTATCGCCGAAAAATCGGCTGGGTGAGCCGGGAATTTCCCTGATTTATCTATCGGTTATCAATATTCGACAGAAGCTTGCCGCCCCTTTTTATCTGCTGCCGGGCAACACTCTGCCGATTTTCGGCGATGGGAACAAGAGGCGAGACTGGGCCGCCCCTGAAGCTGCGCCAGTCAACTTTCGAAGCCGACCGCCTTGCGCGTGGATTTCTGCCGCCGATCCAAGCCCTTTGCCTGGAATTCGTGGATCAGGTCGTGGAACAGGCGGTACCAGTTGATCTCCGCCTTGAGATGCATGAAGACCGAGCCGAGGCCGATCGCGGCGCGGTCCATGAAGACGAATTCGCGTGGCGGCGTCACCGGACCGAGCCGGCGCAATTCCGCATGCACGCTTTCCGCCACTTCGCGGCCATAGATGCCGCTTTCATGCTCATGAATGCGCCGTGTCTTGTCTTCCAGTAGCGGGCCGTAGACGAAATGCGCCCAGCGATTGAGCACATCGATGACCTCGTCATTCAGCCCTTTGAAGCCCCAGCCTTCATAAGCCGAGACGGCGAGATCGCGATCATCGTTCAGCAGGGCGTAATAGAGATCGATCACACCCTTGACGAACTGCCCCTCGAAGAAACGGATGCAGCCGAAATCCAGCAGATTGATGCTGCCATCGGCCCGCACTGTGTAGTTCCCGAGATGCGGATCGCCATGGATGACGCCGTATTCGTAGAACGGCACATACCAGGCGCGAAACATGTTGTAGGCGACGCGGTTGCGCAATTCGACATCGGGCTTGCCGGCGAGGAACTTCATCAGCGGCTCGCCATCGACCCAGGTCATGGTCAGCAGGCGCTTGCTGCTGAGCTCCGAAATCGGCTCCGGCAGATGAACGCCGTCTTCCGCAGCCAGCATGCGGCGATAGAGCGCCATATGCTTAGCCTCGAGCTCGTAATCCAACTCCTCGCGCAGCCGGTCGGCGATTTCGCGCTGGATCTCCTTGGTGCTGATCGCGCGGTCGTAGCGCTCGTAGATACCGAAGATCAGGCGGAGCTGCCGGAGATCGGCTTCCACCGCCGAAGCCATGTCCGGATATTGCAGCTTGCAGGCCAGCAGCCTTCCGTCTTTGTGGTGGGCGCGATGCACCTGCCCGAGTGAAGCGGCCGCGGCGGCCTGCTGCTCGAAACCCTTGAAACGCTGCTGCCAGCCCGGTCCCAGCTCGGAAGCCATGCGGCGCTTGACGAAGGGCCAGCCCATCGAGGGGGCATTGGACTGCAATTGCTGCAGTTCCTCGACATATTCTTTGGGCAAAGCATCGGGAATGGTAGCCATGATCTGGGCCACCTTCATCAGCGGCCCCTTGAGGCCGCCCAGCGCCGCCTTCAATTCCGCCGCATGCTGGCCGCGATCGACCTTGAGGCCGAGATAGCGCTCGCCGGCGACACGGGCCGCCAATCCACCGACGGCGCGTCCGACGCGGGCATAGCGCCGGACGCGACCGCCGAGATTGTTGCTTTCGCTATCTGTGCTCACGCCTGCTCCAGCTGGTCGATGAAGCCTTCGATCACACCGAGCCCCTTGGCCCAGAAAGCGGGGTCCGACGCATCGAGGCCGAACGGCGCCAGCAATTCCTTGTGCCGCTTGGTGCCACCGGCCTTCAGCATGTCGAGGTACTTCTCGACGAAGCCCTTATCGGCATTCTGATAGACGGCATAGAGCGAGTTCACCAGGCAATCGCCAAAGGCATAGGCATAGACGTAGAACGGCACATGGATGAAATGCGGGATATAGGCCCAGTAGACGCCGTAATCGCTGTCTTCCGGCAGCTTGATGCCGGCGCCGAGCGCCTCGCGCTGGGTCTCCAGCCAGATTGCCGAGATCTGTTCCGGCAGCAATTCGCCCTGCTTGCGGGCATCGTGCAACCGGCGCTCATATTCATGCATGGCGATCTGCCGCACCACCGTGTTCAGCATGTCTTCGACCTTGCCGGCAAGCAGCAGGCGGCGCTTGGTGGGATCGGTCTCGGCCTTGAGGAGGGCCTGGAAAGTCAGCATCTCGCCGAAAATCGAGGCGGGTT
>DATMUQ010000474.1:0-2220 GCA_035563795.1 Terriglobales bacterium
CCGCCGCCTGGGTGCCAATGCCGCGGCTTATGCCGCCGGCGAGACGCCGGAACCGGTGGTTGTGCCGACCCAAGGCGAGGCCATGGGCGCACGCTTCCATGCGCAGGTGGCGCTGATCTATGCGATCGAGACGGGGCTGACCGCCGAAAGCGCCGTGCCGGAGGAAATCTCGGTCACGTTTCTGGAACCACAGTCATGACGAGCCAACCCATGGATCGCCCAGACCTCACCACCGAAGACTACCCTCTCGCCGAGAAGCGGCCGGAACTGGTGCGCAGCGCATCGGGCAAGGAACTCAGTGCCTTGAGCCTGGAAGCCCTCGAGGCCGGCCAGGTGACGATGGCCGACCTCCGCATCACCGCGACGGCCTTGCAGCAACAGGCGGCAATCGCCCGCGCCGCCAACCGCGCAACCCTGGCGCAGAATTTCGCGCGAGCGGCGGAGCTGGTCGATATTCCCCAGGACGTCCTGCTGCAGGTCTATGAATTGCTGCGGCCAGGCCGGGCCAAGGATAAGAGCAGCCTCATGCAAGCCGCCGAGATGTTGCGACATGATTATAAGGCGACGCTGATGGCCGATTTCGTGGCAGAGGCTGCTGCCGTCTATGAGCGGCGCGGCCTTTTCGCCCGGCGCTTCTGATCGTCTACTTCTTCTTGTCCTCTGATTCGACCACGACGGTCGCGGTCAGGCCGGCGATCAGCTTCACACCTTCCGGCACGTGATCGATATCGATCCGCACCGGAATGCGCTGAGCAAGCCGCACCCAGTTGAAGGTCGGATTGACATTGGCCAGCAGATTGGGGCTGGTCAGGCGCTCGTGATCGACGATGCCGCTGGCGACGCCGGAAACATGGCCCTCGACCGGCTGCTCAATGCCCAGCAGGCGGATGGTGGCACGGTCACCGACGTGAATCCGTGGCAGCTTGGTCTCCTCGAAATAGCCCGAGATATAGAAGGAATTGCGATCCACCAGGGCCATGACGGCGGTGCCGCTGGCGATGTAATCGCCCTGGCGCAGCAGCAGATTGGTGACATAGCCGTCGACTGGGGCATGGATCTCGGTGCGCACCAGATTGAGCTTGGCAATATCCAGGGCCGCCTCGGCCTCGCGCACATTAGCTTGGCCAACATCGACCGCTGACTGATACTGCTCGCGCTGGGCCACGGAAATCGAGATGGTGTTGAGCTGCGTCACGCGGGCAAGATCGCGCTGCGCCTGGGCCAAGGTCGCCTTGCGGCTTTCGAGGCTTGCCTGCGCCTGATTCTGTGCCAGCTGATAGCGGTCGCGGTCGATGACGAAGAGCATGTCACCAGCCTTCACCGTCTGGTTGTCGATGACATTCACCTGAGTGACCAGGCCGGAGACATCGGGCGCCACCTGGATGATATCGGCGCGCACCCGGCTGTCGCGGGTCCAGGGTGCGTCCATGTAATAGTCCCACAGATACCAGCCACAGAATCCCGCCGCCACCACGATCGCCAGGGTAATGCAGAGCCGCAGCAGGAGAAGCAATGTTTTCATTTTTATACCCGGGTCATGACGACGGTAACGGCGGTGAACAGAATGATGAAGAGCGCGGTGTCGAAGAGATAGCGGTGCCAGACAATCCGGTAGAAGCCGATGCGCTGCAATATCCGCATCAGGATCATGTTGATGACCAGGGCGACGATGGCCCAGGCGAGAAAGGGGGTGATATAGACACCGCCGATATCGATTTCCTTGATCATGCGGGAACCTGTGCTGCGGCGAGAGGCGGTTGGACGAAAGGCTTGCGGCAGAAGAACTCGACATGCCCCAGCAGCAACAGCCGGATGGCACCCATGGTCAGCACCGCCTGCTTGATCTCGGGCGCCAGGCCATCGGCGGCGATATCGGTGATGGCGCGGTCCAATAACTCACATGCATGCTCGAGTTGTTGTGGATCCGGCAGGCGCCGGCGGAAAAGACGCGCCAGTTCGGCGCGCGCCAGCCGGGTGGAGTTTCTGGCCGTTGGCGACAGGAACCTCTCGACCTCGGCGAACATGAAGAGGTTGAGACCGACCCGGAGCGAGGCAAGGCTGCCGCGCATGATTCCGGTCCGCTCATGATCCGGCCGGCGCCGCAGCAGCAGGCCGTTGAGGCGATCAAACATGCGGCTTTCGAAAGTTTTGCGATCGAGCATCCGGTCCCCCACTGTGACCCGGGCAAGATCACGGCGGATGGCGGCGATCAGCCGCTCG
>DATMUQ010000475.1:0-3875 GCA_035563795.1 Terriglobales bacterium
GCCAAGGCCTGGTTCAGCACCCGGCCGCGCGGACTGAGATAGATCGCCGGACCCACCGGCCCGCCTTCCGCTACCGGCTGCAGCGCCGCGGCCAAAGCCGCGTCCACCACATCCGGCCGCATCACCATCCCGGCGCCGCCACCGAAGGGCGTGTCGTCCACCGTGCGATGCTTGTCCGTGGCGAAACCACGGATATCCATCACATCGAGACGCCACAGCCCCCGTTCCAGCGCCTTGCCGGCGAGGCTGTGGCCGAGGCTGCCCGGAAACATTTCCGGGAACAGCGTCAGGACCCGTGCCAGCCAGGCAGGCTTGTCAGCCGTCACGGCCGCGCCACCTCATCGTCTTCCGCCGCGTCCTCCGCCGTCATCTCCTCCTCGGAGGGCCGCACCGGCGCCTCGAAGAAGTCATCCGGCAGAGCAACCGTCAGCGCCTTGGCGGCGAGGTCGATCTTCGGCACGAAGGCCTTGGCAAAGGGCAGATCGAAAGCGCCCTTGGCGCCACCCTCCACCATCAGCACATCGCCCGCACCGTAATTGGCGACATCGGTCACCCGGCCGAGGCTCGCACCGGCTGCGTCCAGCACCGCGAGACCGATGAGATCGGCGAGATAGAACTCGTCCGGATCATCGCCCGCCGGCAGTTGGTCGCGCGCGACATAGAGCCTTTGGCCTTTCAGCGCTTCGGCGGCATTGCGATCGGCGACACCCTGGATACGACCGACCAACACATCCTTGCCCGTCTCTCCAGTCTTGCCGGAGAGACTGAGGTCGAAGCGGCGCCGGCCGCTCTCGTCAAAGAGCGGACCATAGGCGGCAATCGACGCCGGCTCCGCGGTGAAGGACTTCACCTTCACCTCGCCCTTGACGCCATGCGCACCCGTGATCGCACCGACCAGGATCATGTTGTTCGAACCCGCAGCCATGAGGCCGACGAAGCAAACGAGCCGAGAAGGACCGAAGCCGCTTAGGCTTCGGCAGCCTTGGCGGCAGCTTCAGCAGCAGCCTTGGCGCGTTCCTGAGCCTTCGCCTTCGGCGCGCTCTGCTTCGGCTGTTCGCGGCGCTTCGGCGCCTCGGCCAGGCCGAGCTTCGAGAGGAACAGAGCAACGCGATCGCTGGGGGTCGCGCCGACCTTCAGCCAATGCTGCGCACGCTCGGTGTTGAGAACGATGCGGTTCGGATCATCCTTGCCCAGCATCGGGTTGTAGGTGCCGATCTTCTCGACGAACTTGCCGTCGCGAGCAAAATGCGATTCGGCAACGACGATGCGATAGAACGGACGCTTCTTGGCGCCACCGCGCGCCAGACGGATCTTCAACGACATAGTAGGTAGTCTCCTTTCAGGTCGTATTCCAAATTCAATGCGTATTCTTCACGACACACGCTGGCGACAGACCGCTTCGATCTTGTTGCCATCGGGGTCGAATGCGAAAGCGCCGTAGTAATCGGCGTGATAATGCGGGCGCAAACCGGGCTGGCCGTTATCGGCGCCACCGGCAGCAACAGCAGCCGCATGAAAGGCGTCGACCGCTCTGCGATCAGCCGCTGTGAAAGCCACATGTACGCCGCCGCGGCGATTGGCTTCCGGATTGATGTAATCGGGGACGCCGATCCAGAACGACGCGACCTGGCCGGCTTCACCGTAACCATGCGCCACCATCCCCTGACCCGGCAGATCGATATCCAGCACGCGTACCTGGCCCAGGGTCTGCAGGACGCGATCGTAAAAGTCGCGCGCCTGGCCGAGATCAGAAACACCGATGGAGATATGGTCGATCATCGCCGGCTCTTACTTCTTGCCGCCGAGGCCGGGCAAGCCGCCGAAACCGCCAGGCATACCGCCGCCCATGCCACCGCCGGGACCCATCGGTGGCAGGCCGCCGCCGCCCTTCATCAGGCCGGCGAGACCGCTGCGCATCAGGCCCTTTTTCCCGAGCTTGCTGACCTGCTTCATCATGCGGGACATGTCCATATGCTGCTTCAGCAGCTTGTTGACGTCCTGCACCTGCACGCCCGCACCCTTGGCGATGCGGGTCTTGCGCGAGGCCTTGATGATGTCGGGATTCTTACGTTCCTTCGGCGTCATCGATTCGATGATGGCGATGGTACGCTTGACGATCCGATCGTCGACCTTACCCTCGAGCTGCTTTTGCATTTTGCCGAGGCCCGGCAGCATGCCCATGATGCCGCCAAGCCCGCCCATCTTGAGCAGCTGGCGCATCTGCGAGGCCATGTCGTCGAGATCGAACTCACCCTTCTGCATCTTGCGGGCAAGACGCTCGGCTTCTTCCGCCTCGGTGGTCTCGATCGCCTTCTCGACGAGGCTGACGATATCGCCCATGCCGAGGATACGGCCGGCGATACGATCGGCATGAAAATCTTCCAGGGCGTCGATCTTTTCACCGACACCGAGCAGCTTGATCGGGCAGCCGGTGACGGCGCGCATCGACAAAGCCGCACCGCCGCGCGCATCACCGTCGACGCGGGTCAGCACGATGCCGGTGACATTGACACGGTCCTTGAAAGCCTTGGCGACCGTGACCGCATCCTGGCCGGTCATCGCGTCGGCGACGAGCAAAGTCTCATGCGGATTGGTCGCGGCATGAATCTCCGCCACTTCCTGCATCAGCTCTTCATCGATTGCCAGGCGACCGGCGGTGTCGAGCATGACGACATCGAAACCTTCGAGGCGCGCCGCCTGCATCGCCCGCTTGGCGATCGCCACCGGCGGCTCGCCGGCAATGATCGGCAGCGAGCGGCCGCCGATCTGATCGGCGAGAATCGCGAGCTGCTGCTGGGCCGCCGGGCGCCGCGTATCGAGCGAGGCCATCAGCACTTTCTTGCCCTGGCGATCGGCCAGGCGCTTGGCGATCTTCGCCGTGCTGGTGGTCTTACCGGAACCCTGCAGACCGACCATCATGATCGGCACCGGCGACGGCGCATTGAGGCTGATACCGGCGGTCGTCTCGTCGCCGGCCTTCAACATCTTCACCAGCGCGTCATGCACCAGCTTGATGACCATCTGGCCCGGGGTGATCGACTTGACCACCTGCTCACCGACAGCGCCTTCGCGCACGACGGCGATGAAATCCTTGACCACGGGAAGTGCGACGTCAGCTTCGAGCAAAGCCACGCGCACTTCGCGCAGAGCTTCATCGACATCGGCTTCCGACAGCGCACCGCGCTTCGTCAGCCGATCGAAGACCCCACTCAGGCGTTCTGACAGTTTGTCGAACATGCGTCGCTGCGATCCGTTGCCAAATTCCAAAACAGTATCGCGCCCGTGCGCGAAACTCGCGGACGGACGGGGCTCCTCGGAGCCAAGGCTTTCCCAAAGTCGGTTAAGCGGGGCGGAAACTAGGCGTTTCGGCCAGCAGAGTCAAGGCAAGCAGGAGGTTAGCGCCCCTCCGGAACAAAGCAGAAACCTGCCCCACCAATGGGCCGGGGATCGGTCTTAAATGGCCGGGGGTACCAGGGCGTTGGGGTCCGACTTGACGAGCGCCTTGCCGGCGCCAGAAACCGACGGGCCGGGTGCCTGTCGCCGCAAGGTATCTAACTCGCTTGCCTGCACATTGTACTGGCGATTGAGATCACGGTGGCGGCGCCGAGCCGGCGCACCATGGCGCCACATCACCAGCACGCCCAGCAGGAAGCCGACCAGCAAGACCCCGAAGACCAGCGCCCAGGCGGGCAACGGCCTTTCCCAGGGCAGCGGCCAGAAATTGAGGGAGATATCTTGAGTGTTCATCACCGTGAAATCGACCAGGATGATGAGCAGCGGCAGGGTGATGATCCAGAAAATGATATGCCGCATAGTATCCCTCACCCTGATCAGGCCGCCGTTTCACGGCGCCTCGGTCCACAACATCCCCAGTT
>DATMUQ010000476.1:0-2717 GCA_035563795.1 Terriglobales bacterium
GCCACCATTCCCAGACGATGCGCTCAGGCCCGGCGGAGGCCCGCACGCGGTGCAGCACATGACGCCAGCGGAATTGCACAGGTGGGTCATCCGGTACCGGCGCCATGACATCCTCGATTACCTCGGGGTGGTCCAGGAGCCGCAAAGGCCGCCAGGAACCCACGGCAGCAGTGACGATGCGCGGCCAGGCAGGCGCGCCACCGCGCCGGACCGCGCCGGCGCGGGCAACAGCCCGTTCCGGCAGATGGCTTGCTACCGGCGTCAGGCGATAGACCTTGCCGGCCCCCAGGCGGTTGCCGAGCCGGTCGATCAATCCTGCGAGTGCGGTGTCATCGCCGATAGCCTGATCGCCGGACGCGCCGGCCTCCAGCACGGTTTGGCTTTGCCGCAAGGCCTCGACCTTGCCGGCGCTCAGCATGGTGGTCTCGACACCGGGACCGGGATCGAGCTGCTCGATCTTGCGGGCCAGGAGATCGATGAGATGCGGAGCCTTGGCGCTCGGTAGCGAAAGGCCGATGCCGATCTCGCTCACCTGGTGGTCGAGGCGGTAGCAGCTGAATTTGACCCGCCTGGCGCCGAGGCCGCCTTCCGCCAATTGCGTGGCAAGCCTTGCCGCCAGCATTTCGAGACTGCGGTGCAGATCTTCCGCCGTGCCGATCGGTTCAGCAAAGATCTGGCTGACGCGGTGGGGCGGTGGCGCGAAAGCGGCGGCAAAGGCCTCGCTGACATCTCCCAAAGCTTGGTCCAGCCTCTCCAGCAACAGGCGGCCGAAGCGGCTGGCAATCGAGGCCCGGGGCAGGGGGTAGAGATCGCCGATCCGACGCAGGCCCAGCCGACGCAAGGCCTCGGCAGTGGCAAGATCGATGCGCAAGGCGTCCACCGGCAAAGTGGCCAGGGCCTTGCGTTGGCCGGCGATCGGCATGATCGGTGCCATCTCGGCAAAACGTGCGGCTGCCCAGGCGGCACCGATCGTGTCGGCGATGCCTATGCGGCAGGCATAGCCATGCCGCCGCAAGCGATCATGCATGTCCTGGCGCAATCCTTCCTCGCCTTGCCATAGATGCGCGCAACCGGTGATGTCGAGCAGCAGGCCATTCGGATTGTCGCTCATGACCAGCGGCGTGAAGCGCAGGGCCCAGACGGCGAGACGCTGCAAGGCATGGCCGTCATCCAGCGGATTGGCCGGAAAATGCTGCAGGTCCGGCCGCCGGGCCAGCGCATCGGCGAGACTGAGACCAGGCGTGAAGCCTTGGCGCATGGCGCTCTCATTGGCGGCACAGATCAGGCGCCGGCCGCCATCCGTGCTGATAGCGACGACAGGCATCTCGGGCGCATGCGTCACGTCCTCCCTGGCGGATGCCCTGCGGCTGAGGCGCCAGCGATCGGTGCTCCAATGCGGCAGCCACAGCGACAGATAGCGCCTAGCCTGCGCGGGTGCCGTGGTGCCGGAGAGTAGAAGCGTGGCTGTCATCATTTGCCGCCATGGCTGTCTGGCGTTGCGGTTCGGGTGATAGCTGCTGCCAGTGCTGATCCTGTCGCAGCGTGATGTCCCAGGCAGCGGGCGGACCATTGCGCTGCCGCCAGAGTTGCAGATGCCAGCAGGGCAGGCCGAGGCCGGGACGCATCGTATCAGTGGAACGGCTGAGTTGTGGTGTGATCAGCCAGCGTGTGGTGGCGGCACTGGGCTGGCGATGCTTGTCGCTTTTGCCGATGAGACGGCTGCGGCGCAGCAGCAGGATGGTGCAATTCTTGTCTTCTGCTGCGAGCTGCAGACGCCGGCTCGCCGTCAGATCGAGGAGATCGATCTCGCCGATCACCAATGGAGCAGCGCCGGAGCGGGCAGCTTCTTCCAGCGCCCACAGGCTCTCTGCATCCTGGCGGCTCTCCACCAGCAACAGGCGCGATGGATCGACCGCCAGCGCCTGCAAGCCGGGTCCATACAAGTCAGGCGTAGCGGCGATCCAGATCGCCCGCAGATCGGCATGTTGCAGCAGGATCTGGCTCGCGAAGAAAGCCGGTGCTGTTGCCAGTTCGGTATCGCATCCGCCGCCGGCAATCTCATGCACGGCACCGCGCGCCAGGCCGCCGCCGAGATGCGCATCGATCAGCGGCAAGCCCAAGGCGAGCGCGACTGCAGAGACAAGCGTGGCTGTCTGTGTTGCCGGGGGAACAGTTTGCCGTGCCGGCAAGTTGATGCCGGCAAGACGGCCGCCAAGTTCCTGGCGCAAACGGGCCAGCTTTTCACGCTGGGGAGAGGGTGCAGTATATTGCATGTTCTATTTTTGTTCTCTTCTGGCCCAGAGAGTCAAGAGCCATGGAAAGGGGCCGGCAGGGAGAAATTCGTTAAGAATATTTGCATGCAAACACTGCTCGACTGGCGGATCGCCGGTACCGAACGACGGATCGCCGGAACAAACCATGGACGCTCCGGCGTTCCGCCAACCCTCAGAAGAAATTGAAGAAACGGCGATAAAGCAGTTGAAACGGCAGAAGCGATGTCCCATGGTCCTGACAGTCGGGTGACAATTGGGAGTCGATATTTCGACATAACCTGGCGTTCCTGAAATGGAGGCCGTCCTACGCATGTCACTCGGACACAAAAAAACAGGGAGATGACATATGAATAAAATCGTTGCGGGCCTGAGGCTGCCCGCTCTCACGCTTGCGGGATTGCTGATGACGACCTGTCTCGCTTCCGCAGACTCTGTGCTCAATCG
>DATMUQ010000477.1:0-6561 GCA_035563795.1 Terriglobales bacterium
CCTTTGCCGCCAAAGCGGCACCCAGCGCAATGGTCGCATGGCCGCAGAACGGCACTTCCGATTCCGGGGCGAAATAGCGCACCCGCCAGGCCTTATTCCCGCCCGGCGCCAAGGGCGCGGCAAAGGCCGTCTCGGAAAAGCCGACTTCGGCGGCAACACGCTGCATGACCTCGGCTTCCGGCATCTCTGCGCCGATCACCACACCGGCCGGATTGCCGCCGACATCACCGTCGGAAAAAGCCGCGATACGCAGAATGTCCATGTTCCCTTACCTTCACCTTTTTTACCCAGGGGCGCGAGACAGGCCGCTCCGCAGCCTCTATACTCCCCTGCCGACGCAGCCTGGATCATTCATGATTTTCGACGATATCGCCACTCTCTGTTCGAGCCTCAACCGCCATGAACGCCTGTTCGGGCTCGATCTCGGGGAAAAGACCATCGGCATTGCCGTCAGCGATCCCGGCCTGCATGTGGCAACGCCGGTCGTCACCATCCGGCGCAAGAAATTCACCCTCGATGCCCAGGAGCTGTTGCGCCTTATCGCCGAGCGCCAAGTCGGCGGCCTGGTCATCGGCCTGCCGCGCAACATGGATGGCAGCGAGGGGCCGCGCTGCCAGTCGGTCCGGCAATTCGCCAGCAATCTCCTGAAGCTGAAAGACCTGCCGGTCGCCTTCTGGGATGAGCGCCTCTCCACCGTCGCCGTCACAAGAGACATGATCGAGGCCGATCTCAGCCGTGCCAAGCGCGCCCAGGCAGTCGACCGCGCAGCCGCCACCTTCATCCTGCAAGGTGCGCTGGATTTCTGGCAGAAGCAAAAAGGCGCGATTTAGCGTGCCGCCTTTCCGCCGCATGGCCCCTTGCGCTTTCGGCACTTGATTTCGCTAGGCAGGGCCGCAAGAGTGCCGCACACTCCAGGGATAAATGAACCTGGCGATAAACATATCAGTGCGGGGAATTCATGTCGGCACCATTGCAAGGCGTTCGCGTTTTTGATCTGAGCCGGATTCTGGCGGGGCCGACGGCGACGCAGATCCTTGGCGATCTGGGTGCCGAAGTGATCAAGATCGAAAAACCGGGGGCCGGTGACGATACCCGCAAATGGGGGCCGCCTTTCGTCAAGGATGCCGACGGCAAGAACACGACGGAAAGCGGCTACTACCTTGCGGTCAACCGCAACAAGAAGTCGGTGACGCTCGATGTCGCCAAGCCGGAAGGCCAGGAGATCGCCAAGCAGCTGATCGCCCGCTGCGACATCTTCGTGGAGAACTTCAAGGTCGGCGATATGGCGAAGTATCACCTCGCCTATGATCAGATCAAATTCGACTTCCCGCGCCTGATCTATTGCTCGATCACCGGCTTCGGTCAGACCGGCCCCTATGCTCATCGCGCCGGCTATGATTTCCTTGCCCAAGGCATGGGCGGCATCATGAGCGTCACCGGTGATCCCTCGACCCCGCCGGTCAAGATCGGCGTTGCCGCCACCGATATCATCACCGGCATCTATGCGACCACCGGCATTCTCGCCGCCCTGCACCATCGCCATGCCACGGGGCGCGGCCAGTATATCGATATGAGCCTGCTGGATAGCCAGGTCGCCTATCTCGCCAATATCGGCCTTCATTACCTGACTTCGGGCGAGGTGCCGCGCCGCCTCGGCAACGAGCACCCGAATATCGTCCCCTATTCGGTCGTCACCTGCGCCGACGGCTATTTCATCCTGGCCGTCGGTAACGATTCCCAGTTCGAGAAGTTCTGCAGCTTCGCTGGTGTCGCCGACTGGGCCAAAGATCCGCGCTTCACCACCAATCCAGCACGCGTGCAGAACCGCGTCGAGCTCTACAAGATGATCAACGCGCTGACGGCACAGAAGCCGCAGCAGTATTGGATCGACGGACTGGAAGCGTTAGGTGTCCCCTGCGGCCCGGTCAACAACATCGACCAGGTCTTCACCGATCCCCAGGTGCTGCACCGGGGGATGAAGATCAGCATGCCTTATCCTGCCGCCGCTTCCGGTCATGTCGATCTCATCGGCAGCCCGCTCAAGCTGTCGGAAACGCCGGTCGATTATCGCCTCGCCCCGCCGACCTGCGGCCAGGACACCGATGCCGTGCTGCGCGAGATGCTGTATTTCAGCGATCACGACCTGGAAGTGCTGCGCGAGAAGAAGGTGATCTGACCGCCCCGCTTCGTTACGGCGGTAACGCGAATGCTATGACGCTGCAATGATCGGGCAATTCGCTCCTCCCATCCTTTCCGAACGCGTTCCAATCGGAAGGGAAAGAAGATGGTCCGAGCGAAGCTCAAGCGGCGTGATGGCGGCGTGGTCGATGCAACCTTGATCGACACGTTCAAGCAGGATTTCCAGGGACATGTCATTCTGCCGGGCGATGCCGACTATGCCCAGGCGCGGCAGATCTGGAATGCCAGCATCGACAAATATCCCGGGATGATCGCCCGCTGCCGGGGAACCATGGATATCATGCGGGCCGTCACTTTCGCCCGCGAGAACAACCTGCTCGTCTCGGTGCGCGGCGGCGGCCATAACGTCGCCGGCCGGGCACTCTGCGATGACGGCCTTGTCATCGATTTGTCGCTGATGAACGGCGTCCATGTCGATCCGAAACACCGCACGGTATGGGTCCAGGCCGGAACGACTTTGGGCGATATGGACCGTGAAACGGCGCTCTATGGCCTTGCCGTTCCCTGCGGCGTCATCTCCGAGACCGGCATTGCCGGCCTGACGCTCGGCGGCGGTGTTGGCTGGTTGGTGCGCAAATATGGCCTCAGCTGCGACAACCTCATCGGCTGCGAGGTGGTCACCGCCGAGGGAAAGCTGGTGACCGCCAATGAAGAGAGCCATGCCGACCTGTTCTGGGGCCTGCGCGGCGGGGGTGGCAATTTCGGCATCGTCTCCTCCTTCCTATTCCGCGCCCATCCCGTCTCCACGGTGCTGGCTGGCCTCATTGTCTATCCCCGCGCCGATGCCAAGGCAGTGCTGCGGAATTACCGCAATGTCGTCAGCACCGCGCCGGAGGAGTTGACGGCCTATTGCGCCCTGATGTCGACGCCGGAGGGAGAACCGGCCACCGCCATCATCGCTTGCTATTGCGGCGATCTCAAAGAAGGCGAGAAAGTGCTGGCGCCATTGCGCAACTTCGGCACGCCCGTCCAGGATGCGATCCAGCCGATGCCCTTCCTCGCCATGCAGACGATGCTCGACGGCGCCTTCCCCGACCGCAGCCACAATTACTGGAAATCGGCCTTCCTGAAGGAATTGACGGATGACGTCATCGACATCCTGATCGAACATGGCAATCGCATGGCATCGCCGCACAGCGCGATCGTGCTGGAATACTATGCCGGTGCCATGGGACGTGTCGCGCCGGCGGCCACCGCCTTCGCCCAGCGCCAGGCGGAATACAATATCGGCGTCATGTCGCAATGGCTCGATGCCAAGGAAGGCCAGAAGCATATTGAACTCACCCGCGCCGCTTACGACGCGTTGCAACCCTTCGCCACCGGGCGCTACCTGCCCAATTTCGTCAGCGATGAAAGCCAGGACCAGATCCGGGCAGCCTTCGGTAGCAATTACGAGCGTCTGGCTGCGCTGAAGGCGAAGTACGACCCCACCAACTTCTTCAGCCTTAATCAGAATGTGAAGCCGGGTTGATCACAGCCGGATAAGGGCACGAGCGGCGCCAGCCACTTGCGTCTCTGATTGGCAGGGCCGGCGCCATCACCCGGCCTTGCCGCATTTCTGACCGAGTGGTCGAATTTCAAGCGCCGCATTTCTGCCATGCCTGGATTGCCGCAATCGTCATCGAGAATCGATTGACCGCGACGGCCTCAGCGCGTAACTAGGCGCTTTAATGACAAGCACACAGACATCCCGCCCGTCGGCCTTCTTTCCCCACCGGCATTTGCTGGGGATCGAGGCATTAAACCCTTCCGAAATCTCCCGTCTGCTCGACCTCGCCGATCGCTACGCCGATCTGCCGAAGGATGACGAGCGGGCGCGACGCCTGCTGCGTGGGCGAACGGTGATGAACCTCTTCTTCGAGGATTCGACCCGCACTCGCACCTCCTTCGAGGTCGCAGCCCTGAGGCTCGGCGCCGATGTCATCAACATGTCGGTCGGCACATCGTCGATCAAGAAGGGCGAGACCCTGCTCGATACGGCGATGACCCTCAATGCCATGAAGCCGGATGTGCTGGTGGTGCGGCATGGCGATTCCGGCGCCGTCAACCTGCTGTCGCAAAAGGTTGATGGTTCCGTCATCAATGCTGGCGACGGCCGCCACGAGCACCCGACCCAGGCGCTGCTCGATGCGCTCACCATCCGCCGCCGCCTCGGCCATCTCGATGGCTTGCTGGTGGCAATCTGCGGCGACGTGCTGCATAGCCGGGTCGCCCGCTCCAACATTCTGCTCCTGACCAAGATGGGCGCGCGGGTCCGCGTGATCGCCCCTACGACCCTGCTGCCCGGCAGCATCGACCGCTTCGGCGTCGAGGTCTTCACCGATATGCGCAAGGGCCTGAAGGATGTCGACATCGTCATGATGCTGCGCCTGCAGCTGGAGCGCATGCAGGGCGCCTATGTGCCCTCGGTCCGCGAATATTTCCATTTCTTCGGCCTCGATTACGAGAAGCTCTCTTTGGCCAAGCCCAATGCCCTCATCATGCATCCCGGCCCGATGAATCGCGGCGTCGAGATCGACTCCGAAGTCGCCGATGACATCAACCGCTCGGTCATCCGCGAGCAGGTGGAGATGGGTGTCGCCGTACGCATGGCCTGCCTCGATGCGTTGACACGGCCGCTCACCGGCCAAAACGAACCGGTCGAGTTGCGTGATGCCGGAGGCCGGTCATGACCCTGCAGCGCCCCCCGAAGCGGCAGTTGCGGCCGCTCGCCCTGATCAATGCCCGACTGATCGATCCCACCTCGAAGCGCGATGAAACCGGCGGCCTGCTGGTCGATGATGGCGTCATCCGCGATCTCGGTCCCCAGATCGGCCGCAGCCAGGTTTCGGAAGAGGCGGAGATCATCGATTGCGGCGGCCATGTGCTGGCCCCGGGCTTGGTCGATATGCGCGTGCAATTGCGCGAGCCCGGCGAGGAACATCAGGAGACGATCGAGACCGGCAGTCTTGCTGCCGCGGCTGGCGGCGTCACCAGCATGGTCTGCCTGCCCAATACCGATCCCATCATCGATGACGTCGCCGGTGTCGAATTCATCGCCCGCCGCGCCCGCGAGACCAAGCGCGCCAAGATCTATTGCTATGGGGCCCTGACCAAGGGCCTCGAAGGCAAGGACATCGTCGAGATGGGCCTGCTGCATCAGAGCGGCGCCCTTGGCTTCACCGATGCGCTGACCGCTGTTGCCGATGCCCAGGTGATGCGCCGCGCCTTGTCTTACGCCCGCACCTTCGATCTCCTCGTCGTCCAACATCCGGAAGAGCCGCGACTTGCCGCCGGTGGCGCCATGAATAATGGCGAGCTCGCCAGCCGCCTCGGCCTCTCCGGCATCCCGGCCTGCGCCGAAGTGATGATGATCGAGCGCGACCTGCATCTGGTCCGCATGTCGGGTGCCCGTTATCACGTCGCCCATGTCTCGACCGCTGCCGCCGTCGAGAAGATTCGCCAGGCGAAGCAAGAAGGGTTGCGCGTCACCTGCGATACGGCGCCGCCCTATTTCTCGCTCAACGAAGCCGAGGTCGGCGACTATCGGAGTTTCGCCAAGCTGTCGCCGCCCTTACGGGGTGAGGCCGACCGGCGCGCCATTGCCGCTGCCGTCGCCGAGGGCGTCATCGACAGCATCGCCAGCGACCATGCCCCGCTCGACGTCGAGAGCAAGCGCGTGCCCTTCGCCCAGGCTGTCCCCGGCGTCATCGGCCTGGAAACGCTGCTGCCGGTCAGCCTGGAGCTTTACCACAAGGGCCAGATGCCGCTGATCGACCTGATCCGCTGCCTGACCAGCCGGCCGGCCGATATCCTCGGCCTGCCCCAGGGACGCCTTGCCAAGGGCGCCCCGGCGGACATGGTCCTGTTCGATATCGACCGCCCGCATCGCATCGATGTGGCGAAATTCCGCAGCAAATCGAAGAACTCCCCTTACGATGCCCGCCCTGTCCAGGGTAAGGTGTTGAAGACCTTCGTCGACGGCCGGGTTGTGTTTGCCGCCGACACGCATGCCTGATCGGATCGTCTGATCGGGCAGGCGGCCGAGACCACCCGCCAGACGGTGGATCGCCGGGTCAGGCAGCTGACAGGGGCTGCGGATGCCTGAACGATGCATGGAGTATGGGGATGACTGCGACTGATGCGGCCGCCGGATTTGGCGCAAGCGGATTCGGCTGGGTGCAGATTGTTGTCCTCGTGGGCGGCTATCTGCTGGGCTCCATCCCCTTTGGTCTCCTCCTCACCCGGCTCGCCGGTCTCGGCGATATCCGCAAGATAGGTTCCGGCAATATCGGCGCCACCAATGTGCTGCGCACCGGCAACAAGAAGCTCGCTTTGGCGACCTTGCTGCTGGATGGCGGCAAGGGTGCGGCAGCTGTCCTC
>DATMUQ010000478.1:0-4797 GCA_035563795.1 Terriglobales bacterium
ATGGCGTCTTCTTCTCGGTCGGCGCCACCATCGCCGCCGATCTGGTGCCGGCCAATCGCCGCGCTTCGGCCATCGCCATGATGTTCATGGGCCTGACCGTCGCCATCGTCACCGGCGTGCCGCTCGGCACCTTCATCGGCCAGCATTTCGGCTGGCGCATGACCTTCTGGGCGGTGACTGCGCTGGGTGCCATCGCCTTCACTGCCATCGCCGTGCTGTTGCCCTCGCATCTCAGCAAGGCCGCCCCGGCGAGCCTGATCGACCAAATGCGGGTGCTGGGCAGCGGCCGGCTGCTGCTGGTCTTCGCGATGACGGCTTTGGGTTACGGCGGCACCTTCGTCACCTTCACCTATCTCGCCGTCATCCTGGAGCAGATCACCGGCTTTGCCGCCGGCCATGTCAGCCTGATCCTGGTGCTCTATGGCATTGCCATCGCCATCGGCAATCTTGCCGGCGGTCGCCTCGCCGACAAGAACCCGGTCAAGGCTCTGGTGGCGCTCTTCGCGGTGCAGGCGATCGTGCTGGCGCTCTTCAGCTTCACGGCGATCTCGCCAATCTGGGCCCTGGTGACCCTGGCGGCGATGGGCTTCCTCTCGTTTGCCAATGTGCCCGGCCTGCAGCTCTATGTCGTGCAGCTCGCCAAGCAGTACCGCCCGAATGGTGTCGATGTCGCCTCCGCACTCAACATCGCCGCCTTCAATCTCGGCATCGCGCTCGGCGCCTGGATCGGCGGCCTGGTCGTCGCCTCGCCGCTGGGCCTGGGTGCCACACCCTGGGTCGGTGCGATCCTGGTGGCCGCTGCCTTGGTGCTGACAATCTGGAGCGGTCTCCTCGACCGCCGCCAGCCGGCAGAGGCAGTGCTGCAGGCGGCGTGATCAGCACTCTTCAGTCTCAATGAACATCCGGGCGTCGCATCCCCTGGCGACGCCCGGTTTATTTTTGGCGAGGGACAAAGCCTGAAATGTTGCGCGGCTTGCCCCCTCACCCCAACCCTCTCCCGCAAGGGGCGAGGGAGTTCAGCGAGTTCGCTTTAAGCTGTTCAGCAAACCCGAAGGATGGCCGTAAGAGCTCAGCATTCACGACAGCGTCCCCTCTCCCCTCGCGGGAGAGGGACAGGTGAGGGGGACTTCCGCTCTGCATAAGGTAGGTGAATTCTGGGCAACTGATATTTCAACAAGAGACGGAGGAAACGTCACCAGTCTTAAACAGACTCTCCTGCGCGACGAGTTTCTTTTCCAAACTGCCCTCGAGACGCACATGGATTGACTCACTGATCGAGCGCAAAAGCGCCGGCATCATAGGCCGCCGCATAGGTCGCCCAGTCCCGGTTGACCTGATCGGCAGCAGCGGTCGCCGCCGCCAGCAGTTTCTCCCGCCAGCGAGCATGATCCCCGGCGAAGGCGATCAGTTCATCGGCGATAGCGGAGCCACCACGACCCGAGCCGCGCAGATGCGCCCAGGCAGTGAGCCGCGCCATCTCGATGATGATGCCCTGCATCTGTCGCATCGACAGCCGCGCCGCCCCCAAAGCCACGCGATCCTCCACCGGCTGCAAGGCGCGCAGCACATAGGATGTCGCCCCATCCGGGATCGCCTCGAGGAAACGCGGCGGCACGCATTGCATGCGCTGGCGCAGCGCGATGATACGCGCCGCCTCGCTCGGCCAGTTCGGCACCGGCCGGCCGAGATGGCGCTGCAGGGATGAGCCCACCACCTGCTTGAGGTCCAGCAGCGCATTGCGATCGGGCGATCCCTTGCCCTGCACCAGCACGGCGAAGCGCTCCAGCCCCAGGCTGCCCGTCCCGGCGATGCGGTTGACGACATCGAGGACGGTGAAGAAATCGGGCTTCTCTTTGGCCGCGGCGGATGTCTCGACCAGTTCCCTCGCCTTGCGCCGCTGGTCGTCGGAAACGGCGATCGCATGCTTGCCGTCGCAGATGATGCGGCGCTGCTTGCCCTTGAACCAGGTATGCTGGTCGAGGAAGTCGGATCGTCGGCGCGATTCCAGTTGCTGCAGCAGCTCGCCGATCAGCCCGGTTGCCGTTTCACGCTCCAGCCAGCCGATCCTGCCGCTGGCGAGCGCGGCGGTATAGCTGTCCAGGAACAGCGTGCACAAAGCCTCCGTCTGCGCCGGCGTGGTCCGCAGCGCCTTGCTCGCCACCTGCAGGCTGGAGAGGAAGCGCCCGACATCCCAGCTCAGCGGCGCCAGGGTTGCTTCGTCGAAGTCGTTGATATCGAAATAAGTGAGGCCGTTATCGCCCTTATAGCTGCCGAAATTCTCGAAATGCAGATCGCCGCAGACCCAGGCATTCGGCGCCTCATCGAGCAGGCCGCCGCTTTGGCTGACCCGGTCGAAATAGAGATGGCAGGTGCCACGCAGGAAGACGAAGGCATCGGCGCGCATATTCCTGTATTTCAGCGCCAGACGCCCGGGATCACGCCCGCGATTGAAATCGCGCAGACACGCAACGATATCGATGCCGCCCTTTTTCCTGCTCATCCCGTCCCCCGTTCAGGCAGTTTCGCCGACCAGCGATAGGCGGATGATACTATAAACGGTTGTCGTTTTGCTTGCGATCCGCCCCGCCCCCGGCAGCAGGCCGGCCGGACCCTAGAACAGGCTGCCTTGCACCGCGATCAGCTTCTCGAAACTGTCGTCGAGATGCACCAGGATTGAATCGGCGATCGGCTGCAGCTGGCGCGTGAGGTAGTGGTTATAATCCACCCGGGACTGCAGGCATTCCAGCGGCTCCGGCCCGTTCACCGTCATCACGTAATTGATCCATCCCCCATTCTGATACTGGCGCGGGCGGCCGATCTTGTCGTTGTAATCATCGGCCATGCGGGCAGCCCGGATCTGCGGTGGCACATTGCGGGTATAGTCGCTGAGCTTGCGGCGGATGCGCTTGCGATAGACCAGCTGTTCGGCAAAGGTGCCATCCGTCGTCTTCTCGACATAGTCGCGCACGTAATCCGCATAGGGCTCGCGCTTGAAGACACGGCGATAAAGCTCCTGCTGGAAATGCTGCGCCAATGGCGTCCAGTCGGTACGCGCCGTCTCCAACCCGCGAAAGATGACATCCTCGGTGCCATCGAGCTCGACGGTGAGGCCGGCATAGCGCTTCTTGCTGCCCTCATCGGTGCCACGGATGGTCGGCATGAAGAAGCGGTGGTAATGGGTATCGAATTCCAGCTCCAGCCAGCTTTCCAGGCTGTATTTATCCTTGAGGCTGTCGCGCCACCACTGATTGACCTTGTCGACCAGTTGCTGGCCGACCGCGATCGCCTCCTCTTCGCTGTGCCGGCGCTTCAGCCAGACGAAGATCGAATCCGTATCGCCATAGATGACGTCATAGCCCTCCTGCTCGACCAGGCGCTTGGTCTCGCGAATCAGCTCATGGCCGCGCCGCGTCACCGAGGCCACCACCTTGGGATCGAAGAAGCGGCAGCCGGGTGCCCCCAATACACCGCAGAAACTGTTCATCAACAGCTTCAGCGCCTGGGACAAGGCCTCATTCTTCTGCTTCTTGGCGACGTCGCGGCGTTGCCACAACTGCGTGACGATGGTCGGCAGCGGATGCTTCTCGCGCGAAAACACCGTGCCATTGATGCCTGGCACGGTGGTGCGGGGATCGGCGGCGTTCATGCCCTCGACATAGCCGACGGGATCGACCAGGAAGGTGCGGATGATCGAGGCGTAGAGGCTCTTGTAATCGAGCACCAAGACCGAGTCATAAAGCCCCGGCGTCGAATCCAGCACGAAGCCGCCGGGAAACGGCGCCTCCGGCACATCGCCCACATTGGGGGCCACATAGCCTTCCCGGTGCATGCGCGGCAGATAGTGATGACTGAAGGCGGCGATGGAGCCGCCGAAATGATCCGCCTGGAGGCCGGTGACGACGGCCCGTTCGATGACGAAATCGAGCAGCTTGGTCTTGGCGAAAATCCGCGTCACTAATTCGCAGTCATGCAGGTTATAGGTCGCGAGCGCCGGCTTGTCCTCGCGGAAGCGGCGATTGATCTCATCCATCCGGCTATAGGGATCGTCGATCGCCTTGCCCTCGCCCAGCAGGGTCCGCGACACATTCTCCAGGCTGAAGGAGGGGAAGCTCCACATCGCCGCACGCAGGGCCTCGATGCCGTCAATGACGATGCGTCCCGGCGTCGGCGCGAAGAAATAGCCGCGCTTGATGCCATGCTCGCGCCAATCCACCGCCCGCCCCTCCCGCCCGATCGCCAGCGGGACGCCGTATTTGTCGGCCTGTTCCTGCAGGATGCGGAGATCGAACTGGATGACGCTCCAGCCGACGATGACATCGGGATCATGCTCCTGGAACCACTGCACCAAACGCTGCAGCATTTCCTTGCGGTCGGCGCAATAGATCAGATCGAAATCGAGCACCGGGTCGGCGCCATTGGCCGGCCCCAGCATCAACACCAGGCGCTGGCCGCAGCCCTCCAAGGCGATGGAGTAGAGATCGCCCTTGAAGCTGGTCTCGATATCGAGCGACACCATCTTCAGGCTGGGGCGATAGTCCTCGACCGGCTTCAGCTTGCAGTCGAAGATGGTCAGGCCCTCGGCATGGCCGCCCTCGATCTCCACTGCGGCGGTGATGAAACGCTCCATCAGGTAGCGCTCATGCGGCCGGACATCCGCCTCATAGAGCCGGACACCCTGATGTTCGAGATCGCGTTCCAATTTCAGGAGCTGCCGGTAGTGATTGGCATAGGTGCCGATGACCGGCTTCTGCTGGAAGGTCTTCAGCGGCAGGTCCTGCAGGGTGATCTCCGGCATCT
>DATMUQ010000479.1:0-4128 GCA_035563795.1 Terriglobales bacterium
TTCAATTCGGCTGCCAGCCATGCCATCATCGTTCTCTTCCTAACGTGCATTCCGACTATTGTCTCTGCACGCATCGACAAACCGGGCCTGATCCAGCAAGCAGGCACCGATAAAGCCGGACAGATCGGTGCATCACGTGACCGCTTCATGATCGGGAGAAGTTGATGTCCTTTACAATCAAGGTGAATGGCCAAGATCACGCCGTCGATGTTGACGGCGATACGCCGCTTCTGTGGGTGTTGCGCGATGTGCTCGGCATGACCGGCACCAAATTCGGTTGCGGTCAGGCCCTCTGCGGCGCTTGCACAGTGCATATCGATGGCGCCGCCACGCGGTCCTGCGCCACCACCATTGACAGCATCGGCAGCTCGGCCATCACCACCATCGAGGCGATTGGCGATACGCCGAATGGCAAGAAAATCCAGCAGGCCTGGCTTGACAGCGAGGTGGTGCAATGCGGCTATTGCCAGTCGGGACAGATCATGTCGGCCACGGCTTTGCTCGACAGCAAGTCCGCGCCGACGGATGCCGATATCGATGATGCGATGTCCGGCAATATCTGCCGTTGCGGCACCTATGTCCGCATCCGGGCAGCCATCAAGCAAGCCGCCGGCGCGAAGTAAGGAGGCCGACCATGATCCTTGATCGTCTCATGTCCCGCGAGAAGTCGGCCGCTGTATCGGTTGAAACGGGCCTGTCGCGCCGGGCGATGCTGCAGGTCAGCGCCGCTGCCGGTGGCGGCCTGTTGCTCGGCTTCATGCTGCCGGGCTTCCAGGCGGTTGATGCGGCCGAGACCGCTTTCACGCCGAATGCCTTCATCCAGATCGACCGCCAGGGGCTGGTGACCTTGACCCTGCCGCAGGTCGAGATGGGGCAGGGCATCTACACCGCCCAATCGGTCCTGCTGGCGGAAGAGTTGGAAGTCGATCTCAGCCAGGTTCGCCTCGCGCATGCGCCGGCCGACGACAAGCTCTACGGCAATCCGGCGGTTGGTTTCCAGGTGACGGGCGGATCGACCTCGATCCGCGGCTTCTGGGAGCCGATGCGCCAGGCCGGTGCCGCTGCGCGCAACCTGCTGATTGCCGCGGCGGCGGCGCAATGGCAGGTGGCGGCGACCAGCTGCCAGGCCAAAGCCGGCGAGGTGACCCACGTCGCCAGCGATCGCAAGCTCGGCTACGGGGCGCTGGTCGATGCGGCCGCCAAGCTGACCGCGCCGGACAAGGTGGATCTGAAGGACCCCAAGGATTTCACCCTGATCGGCACTTCGCCGAAGCGGCTGGACACACCCGACAAGGTCAATGGCAAGGCCAAGTTCGGCATCGACGCCCGGCCGCCGAATCTGAAGGTTGCCACGGTCGCGGCGTGCCCGGTCTTCGGCGGCAAACTCGCCAGCGTCGATGACAGCAAGGCCAAGGCTGTCAAGGGCGTGCACCAGATCGTCAAGCTCGACGATGCTGTCGCCGTGGTTGCCGATCATATGGGGGCGGCCAAGAAGGGCCTGGAGGCGCTCGACATCAAGTGGGACGAGGGCGCCAATGCCAAATTCTCCAGCGCCGATCTCTTCGCGGCGATGGCGCAGGCCGCCGATACCAGCAAGGAAGGCGTTCCCGGCGAGCACGCCGGCGATGTCGACAAGGCCTTGGCAGGTGCTGCGCAGAAGCTGGAGGCAACCTATCAGGTGCCCTTCCTCGCCCACACCACCATGGAGCCGCTCAACTGCACGGTGCATGTGCGGGCCGATGGCTGCGATATCTGGACCGGCAGCCAGGTGGTGAGCCGCGCCCAGGCCACCGCGGTGGAAGTCACCGGCCTCAAGCCGGAACAGGTCCAGGTGCATAACCAATATCTCGGTGGTGGTTTCGGCCGGCGCCTGGAAGTCGACTATGTTACCCAGGCGGTGAAGATCGCCAAGCAGGTCAGCGACCCCGTCAAGGTAATCTGGACCCGCGAGGAAGATATCCAGCACGATATCTACCGGCCGGCCTATCACGACAAGCTGGAAGCAGGCCTGGATCAGAACGGCGTGCCGGTGGCCTTCAGGCACCGCGTGGTCGGTTCCTCGATCGTCGCCCGCTGGCTGCCGCCGGCTTTCAAGAACGGCTTCGATTTCGACGCCGTGGACGGCGCGGCCGGGCCCTATGACTTCGCCAATCTGCATGTTGACTATGTGCGGCACGAACCGCCCGCCGGCCTCTATACCGGCTGGTGGCGCGGCGTCGGCGTCACCCACAACGCTTTCGTGGTTGAAGGCTTCGTCGATGAGTTGGCGGCCTTGGCGAAAAAGGACCCGGTGGAATTTCGTCGCAACCTCCTCGGCAAGCAGCCGCGGGCGAAGGCGGTGCTCGATCTCGCCGCCGAGAAGGCGGGCTGGGGCTCCGCGCTCCCGGCCGGCAGCGGGCGCGGTGTCTCGCTGATCTTCGGCTTCGGCACTTATGTCGCCCAGGTGGCGGAAGTGGCGGTCGACAAGGACGGCCAGGTCAAGGTGACGCGCGTGGTCTGCGCCGTCGATTGCGGCCATCAGGTGACGCCTGACATCATCAAGGCGCAGATCGAGGGCGGCACCATCTACGGCATCACCGCGGCACTTTACGGTGAAATCACCGTCAAGGATGGTCGGGTGGAGCAGAGCAACTTCGATACCTATCAGGCGCTCCGCATCAACGAGGCGCCGGCGATCGAGGTGCATCTGGTCGATAGCAGCGAAGCGCCGGGCGGCATCGGCGAGCCGGGCACCGCGACCATCGCCCCGGCGGTGGTCAATGCGATCTTTGCCGCCACCGGCAAAAGGCTGCGCAAATTGCCGGTCGATCCCGGAGCATTGAAATCGAGCTGAGCGATTGACCCTCGGCGGGAGGCTGGCAACGGCCTTCCGTCGTTTTCTAGGGTGCTGGTTTCAAGACCAGCGTGGGATCGATCGTCGCCTTGTCGGCGGCCAGCTTGTCGGCCTCGACCGGGATGCTGATCAGTCTTTTGCGGTCGAGCTCCAGCGCCAGCACCATGCCGCTGATCTTGGCGGGATCGGTGACCTTCTCCAGCGACCAGATATCCTTGGGGCTGTCGGGCGCGCCGCTGGCCGGGCCGGCATTGGCGATGCTCGGATCGGCCGGCGGCACCTTTTCCTTGCTGTCGATCCAGAGCAGCGCGGCGCCATTGGCGAGCGCCAGGTCGAGATCGTCATTCTCCGCCGGGGCCTGCGGCCGCACCAGCAGCAGGCGGGTGATCGGGCCGCTATCATTGCCATAGGTCAGGGTGCCGAGCACACCCGCCTTGTATTGCGCCTCGTCATCGACCCCGGCAAAGGCCGCCCAGCGGATCTGCGCCGGCCGGGCATTGGGAAATTCCGCCCAGGCGCTGATGCCGGTGGCGCCGGAGCCGGTCGATTGGAAGAGATGCTTGCCGGTTTCCAGCAGGCGCACATGATGGCTGTCGGCACTGCCGCAGCAGCCGGGCTGGGTGGTGGCGAAATAGCGCTCGGCCACCACCACGCCATCGGCGCCGGGATCCTTGAAAGCGGCGAGGCGCTTCGGCTTGTCGCCGGCCACATCGTCAACCGTGACGCTGACCTCGGCGGCGGGATCGACCGGCTCGCGATCGGTGCGCAACTCGGCGTTGGTGGCAACCGTCACCAGGCGGAAATGGCTGATGCCTTTGTCATCCAGGGTGACATAGGGAATGAAGCGGCTGTTCTTGACCCGGGCGGCATAGCTGCCGTCGCTGCCTCTGACGATGCTGACCGAAGATCCGGCCTTGAGATCGATGGCATAAGCTGCGGTCGCAGCGGCGATAGCGGCGGTGGCCAGGAGCACCGGCAGCAGGCGTTTCATCGACATCCCCCTCATCGATCCCGGACCGCGCGCAAAGAAGCACAGCAGTCGCAACTTCTGCCAGTATCGGCTGTACTGGCCGGCAAAGCTATGACCTTCATCACCGGCCAGGCTGAGGTGAGGAGCAAGTTTAGTAAGATCGTTTGTCGCTAGATCTGCTCGCGCATGCGGGCGATGGCGATATTGAGTGCCGCCCGCCAAGCGGAAACACCGCCGCCGGCTTCCAGCACTTCGAGGCCTTGCCGGGTCATGGTGCCGGGCAAGGCATAGCGGTCAAGTGTCGTGCGCAGCGGCTGGTCCGGTT
>DATMUQ010000480.1:0-16814 GCA_035563795.1 Terriglobales bacterium
CGAGCGCGCCCAGGAACCCTTCCAGCGATTGGAAAGCGCTTTGACCCGTCGCGTCGAGGGAACCGGGCTCGGCCTCTTTCTGGTCAAGCAATTGGCGGAATTGCATGGCGGCAAGCTCAGCCTCACCAGCGAAGTCGACGAAGGAACAACGGCACGGGTCAGCTTGCCGGCAGAACGGGTGATCTCTGCTGAAGCCAGGATGCCTCATCACAACGACAAGGATCAGGCGATATCCTGATGGGGCAATATGCGCCTATCGCCGTGTCACGTACTCGGTTCGAAGCTTGACCGCACCGCAGGAAAAGCGATCGTGAAGCAGGTCGGATTGGCCCGGTTGACGTCGAGCGTCCCCTTCAACTGACTGGTCAACAGCTGCACCAGCTGTAGTCCCAAGGTCGAGGTGGTTTCAAAATCGATCTCGGGCGGAATGCCGATACCGTTATCCGCGACACGTAGTTCCACCATGTCCTTGTCGCCGAGCCTCATCGAGATGTTGATCCGCCCCGACCGCCCGGCGGGAAAGGCGTGCTTCAGCGCATTTGATATCAGCTCGTTGACGATCAAGCCGCAAGGAATGGCCGCATTGAGCGCCAGCAGGACGCTCTCGGCGTCGAGCCGAACCTCGATCTCCGTCGGCGAAACTCGATATGACTGGGTGAGCGTGGGCACCAGCGAATCCAGCACCGAGCGAAAGTCGATCTCGGCGAAATCCTTCGATTGATAAAGGATCTGGTGAATGAGCGCCATCGAACTGACGCGGTTCTTGCTGTCATTCAGCATCTCGATGGCAGCCTGATCCGTCAGCCGGGCCGATTGCAGGTCAAGCAGGCTGTGGACGATCTGCAGATTGTTTTTGACGCGATGATGGATTTCAGCGAGCAGGATGTTCTTTTCCTCCAGCGCCTCTTCGATCCGCTGTTCCTTCTGCTTCCGATCGGAAATGTCGACAATGGCGGAGAGCACCATTGTGCCCTCCTCCGTCTCAATCGGATTGAGGCCGATCTCCACCGGAAATTCGCTGCCATCCTTACGCAAGGCATAGAGATCGCGTCCGGCGCCCATCGAGCGCGACTGCAAGTCTGTGAAAAAGTCGCTGCGCAGCTGCGGATGGTTCCTGCGGAAGCGGTCCGGCAGCAGAATCTCCACGGAGCGGCCAAGCAAATCGGCGCGGTCATAGCCGAACATGCGTTCGGCCTGATTATTGACCATTTCGATCAGCCCGGCCCTGGTGATCATCACCATGGCGCTGGGGGCCGCCTCGACCACCCGGCGGAAACGTTCCTCCACGCGCTTGCGCGGTGAAAGATCGATGATGGATGACAGCACCAGAGTGCCCTCATCGGTCTCGATCGGATTGAGACCGATCTCGACCGGAAACTCGCTGCCATCCTTGCGCAGGGCATAGAGATCGCGCCCGGCCCCCATGGGGCGTGACTGTAGATCGGTAAAGAAATCGCCGCGCAATTGCGGATGCCCCGGACGGAAGCGCGCCGGCACCAATGTCTCCACGGGACGACCAAGAATCTCCGTGCGGTCATAGCCGAACAGGCGCTCGGCCTGGTTATTCACCATCTCGATCAGGCCGGCCCTGTTGATCATCACCATCGCATTGGGCGCCGCTTCGACCACCCTGCGGAAGCGCTCTTCCACCCGCTTGCGCGGTGAGAGATCGATGATGGATGACAGCACCAATGTGCCGTCCTCGGTCTCAATCGGGTTGAGCCCGATCTCCACGGGAAACTCGCTGCCATCCTTGCGCAACGCATAGAGATCGCGACCGGCACCCATGGGCCGCGACTGGGGTCGCGCGAAGAAACCCTGACGCAGATCCGGATGTCCTTGCCGATATCGCTCCGGCACTAGAACCTCGATCGACCGGCCGACGAGCTCGCCGCGCGCATAACCGAAAAGCTGATCCAGCTGGGCGTTTGTCAGGGCGATTCGGCCGTCGGGCCCGATGGCCAGCATCGCGCTGGGCACGGCCTCGACGACGCGGCGAAAGACTTCGCGGCCGCGCTGCCTGATATCGGCGGAAAGATCGTTGACCATCGCCTCCCCCAAGACACTTTCAACTATTCGGACCGAGGGACTGCCTCGACAGGTTGCGTTGAGAATGCAGGTTGCGTTGAGAATGCAGGCACAGGCTAATAGTCCCAGATACGGACCTCACTTGCCAAGTGTCTTGATCATGGGCCTCTGGATTCTGACGCCCCGACAGGCCTGCTCGACAAGGCCTCCTAGCGATTCGAGAGACGCAAGAAAAACGGCCAGCCGGGAAGCCGGCTGGCCGTTTGTATGCAGGATACAGCAGTGCTGATCGTCAGGCGGTTTCGGTGGCCCCCGTCAGCAAAGCGGCCTCGGTTGCCTCTTCAGCTTCCCGCGCCAATTCGCGCAGCTTTTCCTGCCGGCTCTCTTCACGCCGCCGCAGCACTTCATAGGCAGCCGCGCCAATGATGGTGATGGTGATCAGGATCAAAGCCAGCGCGTTGATGGTCGGCGTAATGCCGGTACGTACTTTCGAGCCGACATAAACCGTCAACGTGTCATAGGTGCCCTTGGTGAAGAGGGTGACGTTGAAGTTCTCCACCGACTGGAAGAAGGCGATCAACGCACCGGCACCAATCGCCGGGTAAAGATGCGGCGCCAGAATGCGCCGGATAACCTGGGCATGACTGGCACCAAGGTCGAGTGCCGCTTCCTCCAGCCCCTTGTCGAAGCTCTGCAGCCGCGCCAGCACCAGCAGCATGACATAGGCGGCGATATAAGAGACCTGGCCAAAGGCAGAAAGGTGTAGGCCGGCCGGCACATCGAACTTGTTCCAGAACAGCAGCGTCGAGATACCGATAACGGCACCCGGCGTCAGGATCGGCGCCACCATCAGACCATACAGGAAAGAACGGGAGCGCCCGCGCAGGCTGTTGATCAGAATGCCACCTGCAGTGCCGATCGGCACCGCCATGCAGACGACGCCCAGTGCCACCAGGACGGTGTTCTTGGCGGCATTCAGCATCCGATCATCGTTCCACAGATCGATGAACCATTGATCGGTGAAGCCCTTCCAAGGATAGACCGAGGGGAAGCGTGATGCATTCAGGGCCGCCCCGCCCATGATAGCCAGCGGGATCAGCATGAAGGCGAGAAAAATCACCACGTAGATGTTGAAAAGGATACGGCTCGGCGGTGTTTTGTTCATCTCACGCTCACTGGGCAATATCGGCAAGACGCACCTTGAAAAGGCGCATCATGACCGAAACGAACACGGTACAAATCAGCAGCAGCAGGAAGGCATAGGCTGAACCGGTGTTCCAATCCTGCGATTCAAACATCCACTGCTGAATGACCTCGGTGAACCAGCGCGAGCTGGGCGATGCCAGGAGCGACGGCACGATGATCGAACCCGCCGACAGCATGAAGACCATCACGCAGCCGGAAGCCACACCTGGCTTGGAATGCGGCAGGATGATCCGCCGGTGAATCTGCCACCATCTGGCGCCCATATCCTGCGCCGCTTCGATCTGGTTGGTGTCCAGCGTCGAAATGGCGTTGTAGATCGGAAACAACATGAACAGCACATAGGTATAGACCAAGCCGACGATGACGCCGTTATAGGCCGACAACCATCTCACCTGGTGCAATCCGAACACGCCCAACAGCGCGTTCAGCGGCCCCTGATACGAGAGAATGATGTACCAGGCAAAGCTGCGCAGGATCTCACTGACCCAGAGCGGGATCAACAGCAGCAGAAACAGCGTCGGCACCGTCTTCACATTGGCGACCTTGGCCAGGAAATAAGCCAGAGGATAAGCCAGTGAGAAGGTGATAATCGTCACCACGCTGCTGAAAAGCACCGTCTCGACGAAGATGTAGACATGGATCGGCACGTTGAGGAACAGGAACGGCGTCGTGCTCGAGCTGCTGACGAAGGTGAGATAATTCGACAGCGTAAAGGTATCGTTGGGACCACCGATCTGATCGACCGGCAGATAGTGACGGAACGAGGTCTCGGCCAGGAAGAAATAGGGAAAGACCACCAGGGCCAATAACCAGAACGCCGTCAAACCCGCGAAGACAGCTGCCAGCGTCAGGCCATACCGCCTAACCAGCTCACGCATGGGATGCCTCCAGCGCCGATTGCGCCTCGCCGCGCGAGGCGGGTTGCCCCGCGCCGTCCGTCAGGATCATGGCGTTTTCCGGGGCGAAGCTCATATGCAGCCGTTCGCCCGGCGCCGGCACCGCGATCGCCTTGTCGTTGCGCATCTGGATGATGCGCGCGCCGCCATGGGCATCGCTGAGATGGACGTTGATGAAGTTGCCTTCAAAGGCGACGTTTTCCACCGCTACCGGCAAACTGTTGCCGGCCGCCGGAGTCGCCTGGAGATGGGCATATTCCGGACGCACATACAGGCGGGCAGCCGAATTCCGTGTCACGCCGGGACCGATCGCCGCGGTGAAATTGCCAACCGATGTCCCGAAGGTTCCCATCTGGCCAGCGACATTTTCGACCGAGCCGGTGAAGATGTTGTTCTCGCCGACGAAAGAGGCGACGAAGCCGTTGGCCGGCTGGTTGTAAATGGCCTGTGGCGTGTCGACCTGCTGCAACTTGCCTTGCGACATCACGCCGACCCGATCGGACATGGCCAGCGCCTCGCCCTGGTCATGGGTGATGTAGATGAAAGTGACGCCGGTCCGCTTCTGAATGGCGCGCAGCTCGGCCCGCATATGCTGGCGCAATTTGAGATCGAGCGCCGAGAGCGGTTCGTCGAGCAGCATGACCTTTGGTTCGACGGCGAGCGCGCGGGCGATGGCAACGCGCTGCTTCTGGCCGCCCGATAGCTGGCTGATCGCCTTGTCGGCCGAATTCGGCAGATCGACCAGGCGGAGCAGTTCTTCCGCCTTGGCGCGCCGCGTCTCCTTGTCGGCGCCGCGCACCTCAAGGCCGAAGGAGATGTTTTCCCAGACCGGCATCAGCGGAAACAGCGCCAGGTTCTGGAAAATCAGCGCGGTCGGCCGCTTGTTGGGACCGATTCCCCGCATGTTCTGGCCACCGATCTTGATCTCGCCCTCGCTCGGCGAAATGAAGCCCGAGACCATGCGCAAGATCGTCGTCTTGCCGCAGCCCGACGGGCCTAGGAAGGAGAAGAACTCACCCGGTTTGATCGTTACTGAAACGTGGTCGACGGCGCGAAAATCGCCAAAGTCGCAGCACACGGCGGAAAGCTCGACGCCTTCACTCATAGAAACCCCAATAATTCAAAAAGCCGCTCAGTGGATGCGGCAGGACCCCAGGCGAAACAGCCGGCTGCCGGATCCAGTGCGGACCCGGCAGCCGGCCAGTCGATCGATTACGCAGCCTTGAACTTGTCGGCGTATTCGCCGCGCAGCTTGACGAACCAAGCATCCTGCGCCGGCCACCACCACAGCTTCTGCAGCGCATCACCCGGATAGGCGGCCTTGTAGAAGTCCTTCACGCCCTGATCGGCGAGCTCGACACCGCCCTTGCCGACGGCATTCGCCTTGAACGCCGAGGCCCAGGCCGCCGCACCTTCCGCGGTCGAGACCCACTTGGCCCATTCATGGGCCTGGTCGCTGTTCTTGGCATTGGCCATCTGCACGAAGCCCTGGCTCCAGGCAAAGGCGCCTTCCTTCGGGGCGATGAAGCCGAAGCCTTCCGAGGCCATGTTGGCGCCGGTCGAATCCCAGCACAGGCCAAGGACGCAGCCATTGGTACGGAACGCACCCTGGGCTTCGTTCTCAGACGCCCACCACTGGGCGACATTGGCCTTGTGCTTGATCGCTTCGGCGAGCACGACGTCCCAGATCGCCTTCATCGAGGCTTCATCCTTGTAGCCCTCGAGGAAGGGCTTCGGCAGCTTGCCCTGGCCGTCCATGACGCGGCCGAGTGCCGCCAGCGACGAATGGGCGCGAACCGTCACCTTGCCTTCGTACTTCGGATCGAAGAGATCGGCGAGGCTGGCCGTGCCATAGGTCTCCGGCGCATCTTTCTTGCTGTAGACCAGCGCTTCCGTGCCCCAGACCGAGGGAACGAAATAGCGCTTGCCGTTGAGCTCGCCGGCATCGCCCGGCTTGCCGCCTGGAACGCCATCGAGATAGTTGGCGAGCACCAGCTTGCTGGGATCCCACGGCTGGATGATACCGTTGGCGACCCAACCGCCGAAACGATCAAGCGTCGGCTCGACGCAGTCGACAGCACCGGTCTGCAGAGCGAGTTTGCACTGGGCGAACATCGCATCCTGATCGGGCTGCTCGTTGAAATTCACCTTGATGCCGGTGGCTTTGTTGAAGGCGGCAAAGGCCGCCTTGAAGTCATAGCCGGCCCAACCCATGAAATTGAGTTCGCCAGACGAGGCGAAAGCATTTCGCACGAAACGCGGTGCGCCGATAACCGAAGCGGCAGCGGCCGCCCCTTTCAGTACTGTACGACGATTCAACTTAGTCATTTACATCCTCCCAAGACGATACATCTGTCGGCTCAGGGGCCAACCAACAGCACGCCTACTTACAATCGAATACGGCACGGCCACTGTTTCCCAGCGGTTCGCCCAGGTGGAAATCGATTGTCAGCCCCTGTTTCAAATTCTTAGTTCGTTTTGATGATAGATTAATGGCACGTTGCCACAGGTTGCAACACATGAATCGAAACCGTGGCCATCTGAAGCAGCAGATTTCGCAATTTCAGCGATAAGAAAAACTTGCTGGGCAAAGCGATAATGGCATGACTGCTGGTTTCCCGCGTCGCCTGACACCCTTTCCAGCCGTCTTTCAAAAACAGGATTTGTCAGCAAAGCGCTGCAATCAGAGGTTGGGAAAGGTCGCTTAGGTATAAAGGGCTAAACAGTGATCGGGCGCGGCATTGAGAGGCAGCAGCGCGAAGACGGGGCTCGTCCCCGGATAATCGGCTTAAACCGTGGCAGCCGCTCTGGCGGGCAGTGTTTCCGACACTGGATGTACGGGCAGCATGATCGTCACTATGGTACCACTGCCGGCTGCACTCTCTATTTCCAACCGGCCACCCAGCAATGTGCTCAGGGCCTTGGCCAGGGGTAGTCCCAGGCCCGCTCCGTCGAATTTGCGAGCCAGGGAGCCATCGACCTGCCGGAATGGCGACAGGGCAATCGGTATCTCCTCCGGCGACATCCCGATGCCACGGTCGATTACCGCGAACTGGCACCATCCGCCCCCCAGCCGGCAGCAGGACAGGATGACGGTGCCGCCCGATGGCGAGAACTTCACCGCATTCGACATCAAACTGACGAGACACTTCCTCAGTTTGCCGGGATCCGTGACCAGGACAGGCAGGTCTTCGGGGAGTTCTGACCTGATATCCACCGCGTGTGCCGCGGCGAGAGGTGCAACCGACCGGAACACCTCATCTACGACATCCGCCGGCCTGACATCGCTGCTGCGGAGCTCCATGCGGCCGAGTTCGATCTTGGTGAGATCGAGGATATTCTCGACGGTTCCCAAGAGCTGCCCGCCTGCCGCGTGAATATCGCTGACATAACCGCCATAGCGCACATCGCCCAAGGGCCCGAAGGTCTGCTTCAGCATCAGATCGGAAAAGCCGATGATGGCGTTGAGGGGCGTCCGCAATTCGTGGCTCATATTGGCGAGAAACTCGGTCTTCGCCTTGTTGCGCTCATCTGCCTGCGCCGCCGTGCGGGCCAATTCCAGGCTGCGCTCATGCTGGCGCTGCAACAGCCGGTCGCCGCGACCGACGATCAGCACCAGGACGAGATTGATGACCAGGGCGCCGCCAACGGTGATCGCGATCAGCCAGACAGTGAAGCGATTGATGGCCGCGACGAAAGAGGTGACGTCGGTATAAACCTCGAAGACGCCAATGATGTTGGCCGCCTTTCCCTGGCCTGAAGCCCCCTGCCCCCCGCTCGCCCCACCCGAAACGGGCGCGGCTTGGCCGGCATGGGCGCGGATCGGTACGTAGCTGGAGATGATATCGCGGTCGCTGATCTGGCCCTCGAAGGCATCTATGGTATTGGCGTGGACCAGTTCGCTGGCGACGATACCCTTGGCGGCCGAGATAACGCCGTCGTCGTCATCCTCGTTTGCGCCAATCTCCTGGTGATCGGTCGAAAACAGGGTATGGCCATCAAGGTCATAGATCTTGACCTTGATGATTGGTGCATGGCGCACCAAAGCGCTGATATGCGCGGCGAGATCGGCGACCTCGGACTTACCCGGCAGGTCACCGGGACTATACGCACCGAGGCGGGCCAGGATATCGGGGTCCCAATTGAGCAGACTATTGGCCAGCAGCCGGGCAACCGAGACGTTGGACTGCTCGGCCTCCGCCTCCATCTGCTCGACCGCCCAGCTGCGATAGAACAGCGACAGGCCGAGCGCAGTCGCCAGCAACACCACCGCCGAGAGCAGCGCGAAGTTGCGGGTCAAGCGGAACCGCTTGGCTGGCGACGGCATCCGATCTGGCGACATCTCATCTCAGGCGTGGTATGCGATACCCAAACCCTAGGGGCGGAAGGTTAAGACGCCCTTACCACAGCCGTTTTAAGGGCGAAATGTTCCGGCCTAAAATCCCTCAAAAGTCGTATATTACGCCAACCACTCGCCACTGAGGAAACAGGCATTATCGGAAGGTAGAACGAGATGAAAGCTGCCGGCTTCGTGCTTGGTACCCTCGCCCTCGTTATCGGCATCATCTGGATGGGCCAGGGCAGCGGCTATTTCCCTTATCCAGCCAGCAGCTTCATGATCAATGAAACGCCGTGGATCTATCGCGGCGGATTGCTTGCCCTTGCCGGCTTGATCCTCATCATTGTCTTGCGCACTAAATCGCGCCGGCGCTGACCACCTGCTGTCAGTTGCATGGCAAGAGAATGCGCCAGCCGGCATCATCACTCAGTCCCGTGATGATGGAGGGAGTTGCCAGCAGCGGCGGCACATGTTGCTATCGCCTCCACCTACGGAACCTGTCCGTCGCGCGTCTTCCCAGGGAGTTTCATGATGGCAAAAACCGCCAAAGCGCATATTCGCATCGGTATCGGCGGCTGGACCTTCGAACCCTGGCGCGGCACTTTCTATCCTGACGGCCTGGCCCAGAAGCGGGAGCTGGAATATGCCAGCAGCAAGCTGACCAGCATCGAGGTCAATGGCACCTATTACGGCTCGCAGAAGCGCGAGAGCTTCGCCAAATGGCATGACGAGACACCGGATGACTTTGTCTTCGCTTTGAAGGGTCCGCGTTTCGCCACCAACCGGCGCGTCCTCGCGGAAGCCGGCGGCTCGATCGAGAAATTCTTGGAAAGCGGCATCACCGCGCTCAAAGACAAGCTCGGGCCGATCAACTGGCAGTTCATGGGCACGAAGAAATTCGACCCCGACGATTTCGCCGCCTTTCTGAAGCTGCTGCCGAAGAGCCTCGATGGCTACAAATTGCGCCATGCGGTCGAGGTGCGGCATGACAGCTTCAAATCGCCGGATTTCATCGCCCTTGCCCGCGAACACGAAGTGGCCGTCATCACCGCGGCAGATTCCGATTATCCGCAGATTGCCGATGTCACCGCCCCCTTCGCCTATCTGCGCATCATGGGAACGGCGGAGAAGGAAAAGCTCGGCTATTCGAGCAAGGCGCTCGACGCCTGGGTGAAGCGCGCCAAGCTCTATGCCGAGGGCGGCCAGCCCGACGATCTCGAAACCGTCGGGCCCGCCCCCAAGAAAGCCACGCCACGCGATGTCTTCCTCTATGTCATCAGCGGCTTCAAGGAACGCAACCCCGCGGCCGCCATGTCGCTGATCGAGAGATGCGGCTGAAACCGCCTCCCCCGATTATTTCTTTCCGCCTTTGATGCACCAGACGCGGTAGACCCCGTCCTCGACCTCAACGCCATGGGTATCATGGGTGAAGCCGGGGAAATTCCGGTCATAGGCTTCCAGCGACTTGAGATAGCCGAGCAGCGGGCCATCGGCGGGGCCGGTATTTTCCCCCGGCATCAGCAGCGGAATGCCCGGCGGATATGGCACCACACCCGTGGCCACCGCACGGCCCACCGAGTGATCCAGGGTCACCAGTTCGACATTGCCCTTCACCAGCTGTTCATAGGCCTCAACCGGGCTGTAATCGGCCTTCGGCAGCACCGCGAAGCCCTTGGCGAGGAACTCGGTCGTCCGCACCTTCTTCATCGTCGCGAACATGGCATCGGCGAGGTCTTTGAGGCCCATATCGCGGTAGCGGGCCGGATAGGACGCGGCGAGGCCCGGCAACACCTGTTCCAGCGGCGCATTGGCATCGTAGTCGCGTTTGAAGTCGAGCAACGCATTCACCAACGTACCCCATTTGCCCTTGGTGATGCCGATCGAGAACAGGAACAGGATGGTGAAATCCGTGGTCTTCTCGACAACGATGCCCTGTTGGCCGAGATAAGCCGTGACAATGCTGGCCGGGATGCCCTCCCTGCCAATGCCGCCGCTGGCCGTAGCACCCGGCGTCAGGATGGAGACCTTGATCGGGTCCAACATGCAGTAATCGTCTTCCAGCCCTTCGAAGCCATGCCAATCCTCGCCGGGATGCAAAACCCAGCAGCTGGAATCGGTAACCAGCTGTTCTTCCGACGCCTGATGGAACGGCACCTTCTTCTTCGATTTGGCGTCTTTCACCGTCTCCGGCTGCCAGCCGGTGAAGAACCAGTCGCCCTTCTTGGTGAATTCGGCATGCAGCCGCGCCAGCATCTGGCGGAAGCCCACCGCCTCGCGGATCGATTCCGTGGTCAACGCCTCGCCGCTCTCTTCCATCATCGAGGCCGCCACGTCATTGGAGGCGATGATGGCGTATTGCGGCGAGGTCGAGGCATGCATCATGAAGGATTCGTTGAAGCGCCCGTGATCGATCGGCCGCCGCCCGTCGCGCACATGAATGAAAGAGGCCTGCGACAAGGCCGCCAGCAGCTTGTGCGTCGAATGCGTGGCGAAGACCGTCGGTCCGTCTTTCTTGTGATCCTTGGGGTCGCCATGCATGGCAAAGCGGTTGTGATAGATGGGATTGAACCGGGCATAGCCATACCAGGCTTCATCGAAATGCAGCCGGTCGACCGTTTTGCCGAGGACTTCCTCGACCCGGGTGACGTTGTAGCAGAGGCCGTCATAGGTCGAGTTGGTGATGATGGCATGGACCGGCGTCGGATCGATATCCTTGTGGACCAAGGGATTGTCGGCGATGATCTGCTTCACGGCCTTTGCCGTCAGCCGTTCCGGCGGGATCGGACCGATGATGCCGAGCTTGTTGCGGGTCGGGATGAGATAGGTCGGGATGGCCCCCGACAGCGTCATCGAATGCTCGGCGGATTTGTGGCAATTGCGATCGCAGAGGGCGACCTGATTGCGGGTCACGCTCGCCATCAGGATGACCCGGTTCGAGGTCGAGGACCCGTTGGTCACCGTATAGCTGCGATGCGAGCCGAACACCCGCGCCGCATAGCGCTCGCTCTCACCGATGGGCCCCGAGTGATCGAGCAACGAACCAAGCTGGCCGACCGAGATCGAGAGATCGGAGCGGAACAGGCTTTCGCCGAAGAACTCGAAGAAGGCGCGGCCTGAGGGCGATTTCAGGAAGGCAGTGCCACCGGTATGGCCGGGCGTATGCCAGGAATACTCATAGATGTTGGAGAACTCCACCAGCGCCTTGAACATCGGCGGCAGCACCTGCTGCCGGTAGCGCTGCATGGCGGCAACGATGCGGCCGCCGATGAAATCGGTCGTATCCTCGAGGAGCCAGATGAAATCATCGGCATCCTGCATCGCCTTGGTCGAGATCGACGAGGCGGCACTGCGGCTGGTCAGCAGGAAGATCGGCACCTTGGGATTGCGCGAGCGGATATGCGCCAGCAACTCCTCAGCCTGGGCATGGCCCTTGTCGTTGCGGAAATCCCAGTCCAGCAAGACCGCTTGAATGGCGGTGTCCGACGATGCGATCGCCTTGGCATCGACAGCGGTCAGCGCCTCTACCACTTGCACATCCCGCGCCTCTAGATCGGCAATCAGTGCTCGCAAGGCGCGGCTGCCGGCCGTCTGGTCGTTGAGCTCGTCATCGATGACGAGGGCATACATCCCCAGGCGATTACCGCGACGCAGATTGGCAAAACGTGGCATGCTCCTGCTCCTATCTCATGAGGCGGCCGCCGCCCCGATGGCTTCAATCAATCATCTGGCTGCGGCCAGCTTTCTTGCGCTCATTCCTTGACAACATAAGTGTAGAAGGTAGTGCGGCCGTTCTCGACCACCTGATAGACGCCCTGGACTTCATAAGAGAAACCGGGAAAGCGATTGCAGCTCTCCTCGAAGGTGAGGAAGTAGTCGACCATCGGCTTGGCCTTGGCGTCATAACGCTCACCGGGCACAACGATGCCGATACCGGGCGGATAGATCAGTGCCAAGGTGGCGGCGACACGGCCCTTGACCTTCGACATCGGCACGAAATCGACTTCACCCCCGACCAGCGCCTCATTGGCATCGCGGGCCGACATCGCCTGCTCCGGGAAGCTCTCATAGCGAAAGCAAAGGCGCTGCAGCTCCTTCACATTGTGATCGACGAAGAAATCGTGCATCTCCTGGGCGAGCTGCTTCAAGGTATAGCCGCGATATCGTGCCTCGTTCTTTGCATAGAGCATCGGCACTACAACGGAGAGCGGGCTGTCCGCCTCGTAATGCTCTCGGAAGCGCTCGAAGGCAGCGATCAGCATCGCCATCTTCCCCTCGCCCACTGCCGGCGTCATCAGGAAGAGGATGCTGTTGAGATCGTTCTTCTCCGGGATGACATTGTTCTCGCGGAGATAATTGGCAAGAATGGTCGCCGGTACACCGGTTTTCTCATATTTGCCGGTCTTGCGGTTGATGCCGGCCGTCGTCAGCATGAACTTGGTCGGATCGACCATGGCGGCATCTTCGCCAAGATTGCGATAGCCGTGCCATTTGGCGCCTGGTTCAAGCTGCCAGTATTTCTGCTCGGCCGCCAACTTCTCGGTTGGCACATCCTCCCATTTCACCGTCTTGCCGCGATACTCGACAACATCCGGCACGAAGGGATCCAGGAGGCCATTAAAGCGCTTCCTGACCGCCTTGCGCGCCTCGATCCCAAGCTTCACCATGTCATCCCACAGCACATGGCCCGCTTTGTCGGCATGCATCTGGGCGTTGACATCGAGGCTGGAAAACAGCGGATAGAAAGGCGATGTCGATGCCTGCAGCATGAACATCTCATTGAAGCGCTTGTGATTGACGCGGTAGGGCTTCTCCCCCATATGAGCGTCGCGGACATGGATCTGCGATGCCTGGGAAAATCCCGCCAACTGCTTATGGGTCGATTGCGTAGCGATGATGCCGGGGTCCCCGTCGCCGAGCGTCAGCCCCATGCCGAAGTGATTCTTCATCAGCGGATGAAAGGCGCCAAACCCGGCCCAGGCCTCGTCGAAATGGATGTATTCGCAGAGATGGCCGATCTTCTCCAGCACCGCGCGGGCGTTATAGACGGTGCCGTCATAGGTGCATTGCTCGATGATGGCAACGCGGATCGGCCGTTCCTTCTTCCAGGCATCGGTGCCATTGAGGCGTGGATGGTGGCGGATCTTCTCGCGGATTGCCTTTTCATCGAAGGCCGACCAGTCGATCGGCCCCACCATGCCGTAACCGTTGCGGTCGGTTTCCAGATAGATCGGGATTGCCCCGGCAACGAACAGGGCGCCGTGATGATTGGACTTGTGATTGTTGCGGTCGAAGAGGACGACGTCCTTGCTGCGCAACAGCGCAGTATTGACGACCTTGTTTGACGCGGAGGTGCCGTTGAGCACGAAATAGGTGCGATCGGCGCCGAACACCTTGGCCGCCGCTTTCTGCGCCGCCAGAGCCGGCCCCTCATGGATCAGCAGATCACCCAGCGACACCATGGCGTTGCAGATGTCGTCACGGAAAACGTTCTCGCCCATATGCTCATAAAAGAGGCGGCCGACCGGATGATGCATGAACATCTGCCCGCCCTGATGGCCCGGACAGGCCCAACTGCGGTTGGCATGGAAGTCATAGGCCATCAGGGCGCCAAAGAAGGGGGTCATCAGGCTCTCCGCATAGGCTTCCACGGCGTTGAGCAGCTGCTTCTTGTAGAAGGCCTGGGATTCGAGATCGGCCATGAAGAGACCCGACAGCGACTTCAGATAGGGCGCCGTGAAGGTTTCCGTGTCGCGCCTTGTCAGCATGAAGACCGGCATCCGCAGGCCGCGTGCATCGCGGGCCTTGATGACCACTTCCGTTGACTCGCGTGAGGCAACGATCGCGCCGAGATCGGCACCGCCGCGTATCGTCACCTCCGCTTCCTCATCCGGGCAGACGGTGGTGCGAAAGCGCAGGTTCTCCTCGATCAGTTTCGCGACCCAGGCATATTGCGTGCCGACAACGAGGATACGGAAATAATCTTCGACGGGAATCGTCATAGCTACCTCGTTTCAGAAGATGGCCCGGGCCATCATTGCTTCCATGCTGCCAGGCAGCGCGCCGAAATTTTCGGCAAGGGAACGAGTGAGATATGTGCTGGTTTGTTGGTATCCCCTTAACCAGCGGCCAGAACCATTCAACTTAAGATGGTCTGGCAACGCAAGCGCAAATGCCGCGACAAAACTCTGGTACGACGCTGCGCGACGGCATCAGCGACGAGAACTGCGAGCACTGGGACAACGCTTGCAGGCACTCTCTGCTGTGCGATGCAGCAAAAGAATTTCAAAAGATATCGATATAGATGTGTGCCAAGGCGTCAGGCGATGACAAACCTGATCACCGCGAAGACTCGGTTATGCATCAGGCGATGATCCTGACGCGATAGATCTCGGCCGCGTGCCTATGCTGAGTCGCCTATATTATAAATGGTGTGGCCTATCGAGATGTGTCAGACTGCCGGCGGTGGCTGTGATCCTTCCGCGACTCAAAATCAGGGGCTTGAGCGGTTTGTCTTTTGCTCAGGACATCAGGGGAATGACGCTGTGCCCAATCTCACGTTAGAGCTTTTGCCGATCGCCGCGATGCTGTCGAGTTTCCTGGCATGGCAGCGGGTTGCTGCCGAACAGTGCCAAGTTTCCGGCCGAAGCTGGCACGCGATGGCTCGTACAACGAAATCCTTCGCTCTACAGGGCAGATCGTCTCGTTAAGGACATCGCCGGCAGAGCGGACATATCGGCACAAACGGCACCGCTCAATGGACGCGGCGCAGAGTTCGATAGAGGGGGTTCTATATGAGCGCGACCAAAAACAAAATGAACGTCTGGCAGCTCACCATCCTGACTGCCGTTAACATGATGGGATCGGGTATCATCCTGTTGCCGACCAAGCTGGCACAGGTCGGCACCATCTCGATCTTTTCCTGGATCATCACGGCCGGCGGTTCGCTCGCCCTTGCTTATGCCTTCGCCCGTTGTGGCTTGTTGAGCCGCAAGCCCGGCGGCATGGGCGGCTATGCCGAGTATGCCTTCGGCAAAGCCGGCAATTACATGGCGAACTACACCTATGGTTTGTCGCTGGTGATCGCCAACGTCGCAATCGCCATCACTGCCGTCGGCTACGGCACGGTGTTGTTCAACGTCACCCTCTCGCCGATCCAAACCTGTATCTGGACCATCATCCTGCTGGTCATTACCACGGTCGCGAACTTCGGCGGTGCCCGCATCACCGGCCGGATCGGTGCCATCACCGTCTGGGGTGTCATCATCCCCGTCGTTGTCATTTCGGTGATCGGCTGGTTCTGGTTCAGTGCCGGCACCTGGGGCGCTGCCTGGGACCCGCATAACACGCCTTTCGGTGAAGCGGTCGGCAGCTCTATCTCCATCACCCTCTGGGCCTTCCTCGGCCTGGAATCCGCTTGCGCCAATGCCGACGCCGTCGAAAATCCGCCGCGCGACGTGCCGATCGCCGTGCTCGGCGGTACCATCGGCTGCGCCATCGTCTACATCATCTCCACGAATGTGATTGCCGGCATCATCCCGAATGCCGATCTCGCGGCGTCCAACGCGCCTTTCGGCCTGGTCTTCGCCACCATGTTCAACGGCATGGTCGGCAACGTTGTCACTGCCGTTATGGTGATCGCCTGCATCGGCTCCCTGCTCGGCTGGCAGTTCACCGTGGCACAGGTCTTCAAGAGTTCGGCAGAGGTCGGTTATTTCCTACCGGTCTTCGCCATCTCCACCAAAAGCGGCACACCGATCGTCTGCATGCTCATCCTGCTCGTCGCCCAGGTGGCCTTGTCGTTGATGACCATCAGCCCGGAATTGACGACTCAGTTCCAGAAGGTTGTCGACCTTGCCGTGGTCACCAATCTGGTTCCCTATGTGATGTCGATGGCGGCCCTGATCACCATCCAGAACGTCTCGGGTGTGCCGCGCCAGCAGGCGCTCATCACCAACATCGTTGCCATGATCGGCACAGTCTACAGCTTCTATGCGCTCTACAGCTCCGGCGAACAGGCGCTGATGCTGGGTGGCCTCTGCGTCTTCGCCGGCTGGACCCTGTTCGGCTTCGTCAGCGCCCGCTTCTACCGGATGGAAGTTGCTGCCCATGTGAAGGATCCCGGCAAGTCACTGCAGGCCTGAAAGGCAGCACGATCGTCTCACCAGGCTGCGTGGTGCAGGTGAGACGGTCGCATCCATTTCCGAGTGATTGCCACTTCTGTTGCAACGGTAGCGCGATTCCGGCCACACAGGCTTGCCTCCCGTCGTGCGACGTCTTACGTACAAGGTCCAGTCCCCTCCAGCAGGAAAGAATGTCATGGACCTGCGCTATGATCCCCACTTCTT
>DATMUQ010000481.1:0-6370 GCA_035563795.1 Terriglobales bacterium
TCAAGGGCAGGCCGATTTTCAAGTGAGAGAAAACGTATCGCGATTTCCTTACGCCTCATTTGCCGATAGCATGCGCCGCCAATCCTATCGCGAAGAGTATCGGACTATGACTGACCCGAAGCAACAAACACATATCCTCTATCGTCCAGTTGGGCCAAAGGAGCTTGCGCTTATCGAGGCTAGCGGCTGGCGTAGCTTTCCGCCACGCCTGCTGGATCAACCGATCTTCTATCCGGTGCTGACCGAGGAATATGCGGTGAAGATTGCCCGCGACTGGAACGTCCCCAGTTCCGGTGCGGGTTTCGTGACACGCTTCGCCGTCGCGCGGTCTTATCTCGACAAATATCGTATCGAGGAGGCTGGTGGTCGCGACCATCTGGAATATTGGATCCCAGCCGAGGACCTGCAAGCTTTCAACGCCGCCATCGTCGGCCTCATCGAGGTCATCGCCTCTTTCGGTGCGGCAGGCCACCCTGTCGGTCTTGCCGGATCGAAAGGATAAGGGGCCGCAAGATGACCCCCATCGTTGAAATGCGCGTGGGGTCGCATCTCTATGGCACCGCGACGGTGCAATCCGATCTCGATCTCAAGGGCGTCTACCTGCCCGCGGCATCGGATATTCTTCTGCAACGGGTGCGGCCAAGCATCAGCCTGAATCCTGCCAAGGCGTTTGGCGAACGGAATCAGCCTGGTGATGTCGACCGTGAATTCTACAGCCTTCAGCGCTATCTCGATCTGCTCGCCGGCGGACAAAGCATTGCTCTCGATATGCTGTTTGCGCCGGAGCGCGCCTGGCTGCAGCAGCCACATGCCTGCTGGCTGGAAATCCGTGCCAATACGGATCGACTGATCTCGCGCCGGGCCATGGCATTCGTGCATTACTGCCGCCAGCAGGCCAACAAATTCGGTCTCAAGGGCGCAAGGCTGGGCGAGGCGCGGCGCATCCTGGGATTGCTTGAGGCGGCCGAAGCCCGGCACGGCGGCTTGGAAAAACTGGCAGTACTGATCGATGAGCTGGAGGTTGCCACCTATGGGGCAAAGCATATCGGTTGGATCGACCTGGATTCGCCCGCCGGCCCGGACGGGCAAACCAAGCCAATCCGCAACCTGGAAGTCTGTGGCCGCAAGATCCCGGTGACCGTCACGCTGAAGATCGCGCACGATATTGTCCAGCGACTGGTCGATGATTATGGCGGTCGCGCATTGGCTGCCGAGCGCAATGAGGGCGTCGATTGGAAGGCGCTGTCCCATGCGGTTCGTGTCGCGCAGCAGGCGCTCGAGCTGTTCCGTGATCATCGCATCGTTTTCCCGCTGGCCGGTGCATCGCATCTCAGGGCAATCAAGGCTGGGACAATCGCCTATGACGCCGTCGCCGAGGAGATCGAGCAGCTCGTTCAGGCGGTCGAAATCGCGGCGGTGCAGTCGACCTTGCCGGAGACGCCGGACCTGGATTTCATCGATGACCTGGTGACACGTTTCTATCGATCCACTGTGATAGCAGCCGAAATCGCCGGGGAGGCGTCATGAACAGCGACCCGCATGTGTCGGCGGAGATGTGGTTGCGCATCGATGAAGAGCTCAGGGACATTGAGACAGCGGAGAACGTCCGCATCGTCCTGGCTGTGGAATCAGGCAGCCGCGCCTGGCGCTTTCCCTCGCCGGACAGTGACTACGATGTGCGCTTCATCTACCTCCGCCCGCACGACGACTATCTCACGGTGACGCCGATGCGTGATGTGATCGAGCGGCCGATCGATGCCGTGCTTGACGTGAATGGCTGGGATTTGCGCAAGGCGCTCGGTCTCATGGCCGGCTCCAATGCCGTGCTGCAGGAATGGCTGACCTCGCCGATCCGTTATCGCGCTGACGATCGATTGGTGTCACGGCTCCAGGAATTGGCCGTCGCGACCGCGGATATAGACGCTTATTGCTATCACTATGACAGGATGGCGCGGCGGCATTTCGAGGCCATTGCCGAGACGTCGACCCCGAGGCTCAAGAGCTATTGTTATGCTTTGCGACCAATCCTTGCCTTGAAATGGCTGCGTCTGCATGGCGGCCTGCCGCCAATGGATTTGCCGCGTCTTCTTGATGGGATAGATCTTGCCGCGCGCTTGCGTCTGGCGATCGCCGATCTGGTCGCCGCCAAGGCGAAGGCAGCCGAACGCGATGTGATTGCACGCCAACCCGATTTCGACGCCTTCATTGCCGATGCCTTGAAGGAGCGCATGACCCGGCCTCTGCAACGCCCGCCGCAGGCGCTCGCCGCCGTCAATCGCTTCTTCGCCGAAACGGTCCTGGCGCAACGCTGATCTATCCGGCCTGACGATTGGCCGTCATCTCCGATAGGCGCAGCGGCAATTGCGCGGCCAGTGCGTCGATGGCGAGGCGGGTGCGCAAGGGGAGATGCGGCGATTGCGGCCAGACGGCATACATCGGATAGCCGATGGCGAGGTCGGGCGAGAGGACCGGGACGAGGGCGCCGCGTTTCACATGCGGTGCGATCAGCCAGCAGGGCAGCCAGCCGAGGCCGGCGCCGCTCAAAGCTGCATCAACCAGCGCCTCGACATCGTCGAGCCGCAGGCGGCAGCGGATCTCCTGCTGGATGAGCCGTCCCTCCGGTCCCTTGAAGGACCAGGGTTTGATCTGGCTGCCACGGCCATAGACGACGCCCTCATGCCGGGCGAGATAAGCCGGCGCGGCAACCACGATCATGCGCTGCTCGCCAAGCCGGCGGATCATCAACCCGCTCTGGTCGGGGACGTTGCCGCCACGGATCGCGAGATCGAAGCCGTCCTCGATGAGATCGACCGGCCGGTCATTGAAGGACAGATCCAGCTCCAGCCCGGGATGCTGGCGCGCGAGTTCGAGCAGGATCGGCGCCACGCAATGCCGGCCGAAGACATTCGCCATGCTGACCCGCAAGCGGCCATTGACGCTCTGCCGGCCTGAATCGAGTGCCGCTTCGGCGGTCTCCAATTCCTTCAACGCCCGGAGGCAGCTTTCATAGAAGGTCTGGCCGTCCTCGGTCAGGCTGAGGCTGCGAGTGGTGCGGTGGAACAACCGCACGCCAAGCCGCTGCTCCAGCCGGGCGATGCTCTTGCCGACCGCGGAGCGGGTCAGGTTCAGCCGTTCGGCGGCGAGGGCGAAGCTGCCGCTTTCAGTGGCCTGGACGAAAGCGGCAATGCCGCCCAACCGGTCGCTCATGGGCGTCCCTCGCTCCTGTGGTTGCTATTGGTTCCTGTTATTCTACAGTAAGCCGACAAATCGCCGCCACTGTTGATCCAAGCGCTCTCCTAAATGATCCCAGGTGGTTCCGGTCCCGCCCGCCGTCGCGGCGGCAGCCGGGCCCCAATCAAGAGGTATCAGCAGAGAAGGAGCGAGACATGAGCAAGGACAGGATGCGCGGCTGGGTGATGACAGGCTATGGCCGCGAAAATCTCAATTGGGCCGAGTTGCCGATGCCGCAGGCCGGGCAGGGCGAGGTGCTGGTGAAGGTGGCGGCGGTGTCGCTGAATTATCGCGACCGGCTGGTGGTGGAAAATGGCATGGGCAATGAGCTCGATTTCCCCTTCACCCCCGGTTCCGATCTCGCTGGCGAGGTGGTGGCGACCGGTGCCGGCGTCACCCGCTTCAAGGCCGGCGACCGGGTGATCAGCCATTTCACCACCGGCTGGCAGGATGGCGAGCTCACCGCGATCAAGGGCAAATACGGCCTGGCGCTGGGGGCGCCGCTGCTCGGTGTCCTCGGCAGCTATGTAGCGATCCCGCAGGACTGGCTGGTGGCGGCACCTGAAAGCCTCGATGCCGTCGAGGCCAGCACCTTGCCGATCGCTGGCCTCACCGCCTGGTTCTCGCTCATCGAACTCGGTCATCTGAAGGCCGGCGAGACGGTGCTGGTGCAGGGCACCGGCGGCGTCGCCCTGTTTGGCGCGCAGCTCGCCGCTGCCCATGGGGCGGATGTCGTCGTCACCTCCAGCAGTGCCGATAAACTGGCGCGGTTGCAGAAGCTGCTGGGTGAGGGTGTTCGCTTCCACGGCATCGAGCGGCAGCGTCATGCCGCCTGGGGCGAGGAGGCGGTGCGGCTCACCAATGGGCGCGGTGTCGATCACCTGCTGGAAATGGCGGCCGGCGATCTCACCCAATCGATGACGGCCTTGAAGATCGGCGGCCGACTGTCGGCGATCGGTATCATCAACGGCTACGACTACAACATTCCCGCTTTCCCGCTGCTGGTGAAGAACCTCACTGTGAAGGGCATCTTTGTCGGGCATCGCCGTGCCCTGCAGGATCTGGTGCGGGCCGTCGATCGGCTGAAGCTGAAGCCGATCATCGACAAGGTCTATGACGCCGCCGATCTGCCGGCTGCCCTCGACCATCTCGAGCGCGGTCCCTTCGGCAAGCTGGTGGTGCGTTTCCCCGGCTGAAGATTCCCTGGCTGAGGAATCTCCGGCTGAAGATCGGGCATGCCGGCGCTTCGGCTGCTATTCGTCATAGCGGCCGAAGGCGGCCCGGTAGAAGTCGTGCTCCAATGCCTTGAAGAGTTCCCGGGCGGCGGCCAGTGTGCTGCCGAGCTCGATCAGCCGGGCCTCGACATCGAACTTGTCGGCACCGAAGCGCCGCGGTGCCGACAGGTCGGCGGCAAAGTGCGCGGTCACCGCTTGTGTTATGTCGGTCCCGGTGGGCGGCATCGGTGTGCCATCCTGCCGCGTGGCGTCTGGCACGGCCCCGCCTTGATTGGCCTGGCCTTCATCTGCTGCGCGCTGATCCTGGGGCATCTGTCTTTCCCTGGCTGTCTTTATCTGGTGCGATCTTTTGTCCGGCGATGCCGGGTGGTTTGTTGAATTTATCTCAACGTATATTCTGTCTCAGGCAGGGCGGACCTCCCCGGCTTATGATCGGTCTGGCATGGTGCGGTGCTTGACGGCCTGTGCGTGCAAGGCGTTAAGTGTTTCTGATTTGTTCTTACCGGTATTATGTATATTACGTAATTGCGTAAGTCAAGCGTTTTGGGTTTCCAGACCCATCCTCCCAGATCTGCGCGATATGTCCGCAACCCCCAGGGCCGGCGCATACGGGCACTCTCATAGCGCGTTCAGCGTTGGAAATTATAACACAGAAACGTGTATTGAACAAAAAGGGAACATTTATAAACTCCATTCTGTAATCGCCACTTGGCAGGCCGATGTAAACAGCGCAACGCCATCACCCCGGGCGCAGACATTAGCGGCAGGGATGAGATTGCCCGGTCGTCGCCGGCAGCGACGTCATCGCAGCAGGAGGAAGAGATGTGGATGAAGGATGGACGGCCGCAAGCCGGGTTGCGGAGAAGCGGGGTGCCGGCGGCTCTGCGCCGCGCCGGTTGCGCGGGATTGTTGCTCGCCGGCATGGCGACGGTGGCAGCGGCGGATTGCCAACCCTGGCAGATCAACTGCAACGGCCGGGCCGCCAATGGTGGGACCATCGACGGCTATGGCAATACCTGGACGCAGAATCCCGGCGGCACCTATTCCGACCAGAAGGGCCGCAGCTGGAGCCAGAGCGTCAATGGCGGCTGGCAGCGCAGCGACGGCTATTCGGTGCAGAAGAATATGGGCGGCGGCTATACCGACAGCACCGGCGAGACCTTCACCCAGGCACTGGGCGGCGGCTGGATCGGCAGCCGCGGTACCACCTGCAGTCAGCAGGTCAGCGGCGTCTGGTCCTGCGGGAAGTGAGGCCGGCGCCCCCGTCCGGCCTCCTGCCTGGTACAATCGCCGCAGTCGCGACGGCGCCCACTGATTGTCCAGCATCGACTGGTCAATATTGTCGTCTTTCGCAGCATTTTCTTGCGTATTTTTTCTGACCCGCACACGAATTCCGTGCGTGTTACGCCCGCTTGTTTTGCTCTTCTTAAGAATTATTACGATAGCCTCTGGCAAGCCTTCGGCTTCGTGCTACGATTACGATCGTATACAATCTTCCGCCAACCGGTATCCGGGTATTCTCCCGCTGCAGGTTGGGGGCGGTCGGCGAGTTCCGTACCGTAGGCTGAGGATCTGAGGCGGCGACCGAGAGCCGTCAGGTCCTGCAACAGACCGAAGGCGAAGGCATGTGTAACTGCCGGCGCCCCAGGCTGGGACGCCGATCGGTTGGGGGTAGCGGTGCGTAAGGCAGGCGATGGCGATGATGGGTCGGCATCTCGCGCTTTTTTTGAGCGTGGCGGAGAGGGGTCGCAGGACGACACCCAGTCGCATGCGGCCATCATCCCGATCGCCGCGGCCGGCGCGGCCGGTACTTTTCGATCAAGACCAGAGACTTTCGCACCCGGCATACGAGATGATGCCGCTGGTGATCGCGGCATGAGCAATCCGGACATACACGGGCGTGG
>DATMUQ010000482.1:0-7487 GCA_035563795.1 Terriglobales bacterium
CGGGGTGATGCGCGCCCCCACCATCCTGAAGCGCGATCCGAGCCAGGTGCCGCCGGGCCAGCAGGTGATCTCGAACGAGACCTCGACCGACCTGCGCGAACTGATGCGCACCGTGGTGCAGGTCGGCACCGCCAAGAAGGCCGATGCCGAGGGTTATCTCGTCGGTTGCAAGACCGGTACCGCCGACAAGCAGCAAGGGCACGGCTATGCCAAGAACGCCCGCATGGCGGTCATCGTCTGCGCCTTCCCGATGAGCCAGCCGCGTTATGCATTGGCCGCTTTGGTCGATGAGCCGGTGCCGAATGCGCAGAGCTATGGCTATGCCACGGCCGGCTGGGTTGCCGCGCCGATCGCCGGCGCGCTGGTCGCGCGCATGGCGCCGCTCTATGCCATGGCACCGATTCCCGACAACGCGCCGGAAGCACAAAATCCGCTGTCAGCAAATGTCGCCGATTACGACTCGCCGAACTCCGAAAAAAAGCCACATTCCCTCGTTACCCAGGTGAAAGCGACGGCTCCCGGCGCGCCTTCATCGAATCAATCGAAGACTCCTGTCGAAGATCACGTGGATGCGCCCCAGCCATCCAATCCCGAACCAGGAGGGGCGATTGCTGATGAATGATCTGATCGGAGGACTCGATTCGGTGGCGACATTGCGCAGCCAGGCTGGCGCTGTCGTCATTACCGGCCTCACTGCCGATTCGCGCGCGGTGCGCCCCGGCTATCTCTTTGCCGCCTTGCCGGGCAACAAGATGGATGGCCGGGACTTCATTCCCGCTGCGCTCGCCCAGGGTGCTGCTGCGATCCTGCTGCCGGAAGGTAGTGACCTACCGCAACTGCCGGATAATATCGCCCTCGCCACCGCCGCCAATCCGCGCCGCGCCCTGGCACTGCTGGCTGCCCGCTTCAATGGCCGTCAGCCGAAGACCATCGCCGCCGTCACCGGCACCAGCGGCAAGACCTCGACCACCGTCTTTACCCGCCAGCTCTGGACGCTGCTCGGCATGCCGGCGGCGAGCCTCGGCACCGTCGGCCTCGTCGCCCCGGGCTATGAACTGCCCGATTCGCTGACGACGCCGGATCCGGTCGAGCTGCATCGCATTCTCGGCGAGCTTGCCAAGCGCAACATCGACCATCTGGCGATGGAGGCTTCCAGCCACGGCCTCGACCAGTTCCGCCTCGATGGCGTGCAGGTGACGGCCGCCGCCTTCACCAATCTCAGCCGCGATCATCTCGATTATCACGGCAACATGCAGGCCTATCTCAAGGCGAAGCTGCGCCTGTTCAACGATCTGCTGCCGGCCGGCGGCACCGCCGTCATCAATGCCGACATGGCGGAAGCTGGCGAGATCACCGCCGCCTGCCGCGCCCGCCATCACCGGTTGATCACCATCGGTCGCGCCGGCAACGATATCCGCCTCCTCGAGCAAGTGCCGACCAGCACCGGCCAGGAATTGACGATCGACCTCTTCGGTGAACGCCATACCGTCGCCTTCCCGGTCGCCGGCCTGTTCCAGGCCTATAACCTGCTGACGGCGATGGGCCTCGTCATCGGCAGCGGTGCCGAGCCGCGCATGGTGGTCGAGATGATCTGCCGTCTGACTGGCGTCCATGGCCGCATCGAACGCGTGGCGACGACGCCGAAGGGCGGCGCCGTCTATGTCGATTACGCCCATAAACCCGATGCCCTGCAGGCAGTGCTGACCGCCTTGCGGCCGCATGCCACCGGCAAGCTGGTGGTGGTGGTCGGCTGCGGCGGTGATCGCGACAAGGGCAAGCGGCCGATCATGGGCGAGATCGCCACCCGGCTCGCCGACCGCACCATCGTCACCGATGACAATCCCCGCACCGAGGATCCGGCAACCATTCGCCGTGAGGTCATGGCCGGCGCGCCGGGCGCTACTGAGATCGGCGACCGGACCGAAGCCATCACCACCGCCATGCGCGATCTCGGCGCCGGCGATGTGCTGGTGATCGCCGGCAAGGGCCACGAGACCTATCAGATCATCGGTACCGTGAAGCACGACTTCGATGACAGCCAGGTGGCGCGCGATGTCGCCGCCCAGCTGGAAGGCGAGGCACGATGAGCGCGCTCGCCACGAAGAAGGATGTGTTGTGGAGCGAAGCCGAGGCGACCATCGCCACCCGCGGCCGCGTCTCGCAGACCTTCAATGCTACCGGCATCTCCATCGACAGCCGCAGCGTCGAACCTGGCGATCTTTTCATCGCTCTGAAGGGCCCGAATTTCGACGGCCATGCCTTTGTCGGCAAGGCCCTGGAAGCCGGTGCCTGTGCGGCCGTGGTGAGTGCCGACTGGCAGCGTCCGGCCGATCTTGCCGCTGATGCCTCACTGTTGGTAGTCAAAGATACGATGACGGCCCTGTGGGATCTCGGCAAAGCCGCCCGCGCCCGTTCTGCCGCCCGCTTCGCCGCCATCACCGGCAGCGTCGGCAAGACCAGCACCAAGGAGGCGCTGCGCCATGTGCTGGCCGCCTCGGCGCCGACCTATGCCAGCACCGGCAACCTCAACAACCATTGGGGTGCGCCGCTGAGTCTTGCCCGCATGACGCGGGATGCCACCTACGGGATCTTCGAGCTCGGCATGAACCATGCCGGCGAAATCTCGCCGCTTTCCAAGCTGGTACGCCCGGAAGTTGCCATCATCACCACCATCGAAGCAGTGCATCTGGAATTCTTCAAATCGACCGCCGAGATCGCCGATGCCAAGGCAGAAATCTTCGACGGTCTGGATGAAAGCGGCACCGTGTTGCTGCCCGCCGATAATCCGCATTTCCGTCGCCTGGTCGATCAGGCCCGGGCGCGGCGCATCGGCAATATCCTCAGCTTCGGCCGCGCGGTCGATGCCGATATCCGGCTGATCGAGTGCGAAGTGATGGAAGATGGCAACTGGATCTCGGCCGAGGTGCTCGGCGATCATGTCACCTATCGCACCGCGGCCCCCGGCCAGCATCTGGCGATCAACACCTTGGCTGTGCTCGGCGCGGTGCGCGCCCTCGACGCCGATCTCGACAAGGCTGTCGCCGCTTTTGCCGAGGTCGAGCCGGTCAAAGGTCGCGGCAAGCGCGAGAGTGTCACGCTCGCCGACGGCAATTTCACGCTGATCGACGAATCCTACAACGCCAGTCCAGTCTCTGTTCGTGCCGCCTTGAAGCTGCTCGGCGGCCTCACCCCGGGCAAAGGGGGACGGCGCATCGCCATTCTCGGCGATATGCGTGAACTCGGCAGCCAGAGCGCCCACCTGCATCAGAGCCTCGCCCCCGACCTCACGGCCGCCGGCCTCGATCAGGTCTATCTCGTCGGCCCGTATATGCAGGGGCTAGGCGCCGAACTGCCGGCAGCCATGCTGGCCGGCCAGGTCGCCGCTTCGGAAGAGCTGGCGGCAGAAATCGGCGGCCGGCTGCAGGCCAATGACATCGTTCTGGTGAAGGGTTCGCTCGGCACCAACATGGCGCCGATCGTGAAAGCGATCCGGGCGCTCGACATCACGCAAACCGCGGCGCCCAAACGGGCTGCGAACGGTCACTGAGGGGGCAAAAGGGGAATGCTCTATCTACTCGCGAGCCTGACGGAAGACTGGAGAGTCCTGAACGTCTTCCGCTATCTCACCTTCCGGTGCGGGGCAGCGATCCTGTTCTCGCTGCTGCTGACCCTCGTCATCGGCCCGGCCATGATCCGCTGGCTGAAGAAGCTGCAGCGCGACGGCCAGCCGATCCGCACGGACGGGCCGGAATCGCATCTGACCAAGAAGGGTACGCCCACCATGGGCGGCCTCATGTTCCTGCTGTCGGCCACCATCACCACTTTGCTCTGGGCGGATCCGCTCAATCCCTATGTCTGGATCGTGCTGCTGGTGACGATCGGCTATGGCGTCATTGGCTTCGGCGATGATTTCCTCAAGCTCACCAAGCGCAACACAAAGGGCCTGCCGGGTAAGCTGAAACTAGCCGGCCAGATCCTCATCGGTGTCGTCGCCACCTATGCCGTGACCCGGGTGACGCCGGAGCCGCTCAACATGCAATTGGCGGTCCCCTTCTTCAAAGACCTGCTTATTCCGCTCGGCTGGTTCTTCCTGGCGACCGGCACTTTCGTGATGGTCGGCGCCTCGAATGCGGTCAACCTCACCGACGGCCTCGATGGCCTCGCCACCGTGCCGGTGATGATCGCCTCGGCCTGCTTCGCGCTGATCGCCTATCTGGTCGGCAATGTCGTCTTCGCCAATTACCTGCAGATCCATTTCGTGCCGGGCAGCGGCGAGCTGGCCGTCTTCTGTGGTGCGCTCTGTGGTGCGGGCCTCGGCTTCCTGTGGTTCAACGCGCCGCCCGCCATGGTCTTCATGGGCGATACCGGGTCGCTCTCCATGGGCGGTGCGCTCGGCGCCATCAGCGTCATCACCAAGCACGAACTGGTGCTCGCCATCATCGGCGGCCTCTTCGTCATCGAGACCGTCTCGGTGATCATGCAGGTGACCTCGTTCAAACTGACCGGCAAGCGCGTCTTCCGCATGGCGCCGCTGCATCATCATTTCGAAAAGAAGGGCTGGGCCGAACCGACCGTGGTGATCCGTTTCTGGATCATCGCCGCGGTGCTGGCACTGATCGGCCTTTCCACCTTGAAACTGCGCTGAGGTATTGGTGACTGACGCGATTCGCATTCCCGACCTGGACGGCAAGATCGTCGCCGTATTGGGTCTCGGCCGCTCCGGCGGCACCGCTGCGGCCGTCCTGGCCGCCAGCGGTGCAACCGTGTGGGCCTGGGATGACAATGATGCGGCGCGCGAAGCCATCAATCCGGACTGGCTCTATGACCTGACCACGGCCGATTGGACGCAGGTCAGCGCCTTGTTGATGAGCCCGGGCATCCCGCATCTGCATCCGCAACCGCATCCCGTCGCCAAAGCGGCGCGCGACGCCGGTGTCCCGCTGATCAGCGATATCGAATTGCTCCTGAAGGCGCAGCCGAAGTCGCGCTATGTCGGCGTCACCGGCACCAACGGCAAGTCGACGACGACGACGCTGATCGGCCATCTGCTCGATCATGCCGGCAAGCGCTGCGAAACCGGCGGCAATCTCGGCACCGCCGCCTTGGCTCTGCCTGCGCTCGGACCGAGCGGTGTCTATGTGCTGGAGCTTTCCTCCTACCAGCTGGAGATCACGCCTTCGGCCGTTGCCGATATCGCCATCCTGCTCAACATCACGCCGGATCATCTCGACCGCCATGGTGGCATGGACGGCTATATCGCCGCCAAGAAGCTGATCCTGGCCCCGAAGGGCAAGAGCTCGGTTGGCATCGTCAATGTCGACGACGAACCCAGCCGCAAGCTCTATCTCGAGCTCAAGAGCGGCCCGCGCCGGCTGATCCCGATTTCTGTCGAGAAGGCACTGAAGGGTGGCGTTTCCGCCGTCAACGGCCAGCTGCTGGACGACATCAATGGCCAGCGCCAGCTGGTCTGCGATCTCACCAAATATCCGACCCTGCCCGGCAGCCATAATTGGCAGAACGCAGCCGCCGCCTACGTCGCGGCGCGCGGCCTTGGCCTCTCGACCGAGCAGATCCTGGATGGCTTCGCCAGCTTCAACGGCCTTGCCCATCGCCAGGAGCTGGTGACGACCATCGGCAAGACCCGCTATGTCAATGACAGCAAGGCGACCAATGCCGATGCCGCGGCCAAGGCCCTCGTCTGCTACAACGATATCTACTGGATCATCGGCGGTCGCGCCAAGGAAGGCGGCCTTGCCGGTCTCGAGCAATTCTATCCGCGCATCCGCCATGCCTTCCTGATCGGCGAAGCGGCACCGCTTTTTGCCAAGCAGCTGGGCCGCGCCGTGCCGTTCACCCAATGCGGCACACTCGACAAGGCGGTGGTTGCCGCCCATACGCTGGCGCAACGCGAGAAGCGCGAGGGCGGTGTCGTCCTGCTGTCGCCGGCCTGCGCCTCCTGGGACCAGTATCGCAGCTTCGAAGTGCGCGGCGATCATTTCCGTGACCTGGTCCGTCAACTGGCTGGGGGTGCGCAATGAGTACATTCTCACGCACCGATCGCAGCCAGTTGGGGCAATGGTGGTGGACCGTCGACCGCTGGACCTTGGGCGCCGTCTTCGCGCTGATGTTCATCGGCGCCATCCTGGTGCTCGCCGCCAGCCCGGCGGTTGCCGTGCGCATCGGCCTCGACAGCTTCTATCTGGTACGCCACCATTATCTGATGCTGCCGATTGCGGCGGTGGTGATGATCGGCGTTTCGGTCCTGTCGCCACGCCAGGTACGCCGTGTGGCCGTGATCGGCTTCTTCATCTTCCTGGCCTTAACGGTCATGACCCTCTTCAAAGGCCAGGAGATCAAGGGTGCGACCCGCTGGATCACCTTCGGGCCGCTGACCCTGCAGCCCTCGGAATTCCTCAAGCCGACCTTCGCGATCTTCACCGCCTGGATGTTCTCGCTGCAGCACAGTGGCCAGCGCATCCCCGGGAATATCATCTCCATTGCCGCCTATGGCCTGGTCGTCATGCTGCTGATGAAGCAGCCCGATCTCGGCATGACCTCGGTGGTGACACTGACCTGGTTCGCGCAGTTCTTCGTCGCCGGCCTGCCCATTGTCCTGGTGGTGATCGGCATCGGCGTCGGTGTTGCCGGATTGGTGCTGGCCTATTTCACCTTCCCGCATGTCACCGAGCGCGTCGACCAGTTCCTCGATCCCAAGGCCGGCGACAACTACCAGATCGACCGCGCGCTGGAAGCCTTTACCAATGGCGGCCTGTATGGCCGCGGTCCGGGCGAAGGCACGGTCAAGCTGGTTCTGCCCGACGCCCATGCCGATTTCATCTTCGCCGTGGCAGCGGAGGAATTCGGCCTCATCGTCTGCCTGATCATTGTCGCCATCTTCGCCTTCATCGTGCTGCGCTCGCTGCTGCGCATGGTGGGTGAGAACAATCTCTTCATCCTGCTCTCGGTCACCGGCCTCACCACCGGCTTCGGCCTGCAGGCGATCATCAACATGGCCTCCAGCCTGCATCTGATGCCGACCAAGGGCATGACCCTGCCTTTCATCTCCTATGGTGGCTCGTCGATCGTCGCCATTGCGCTCGGTGTCGGCATGCTGCTTGCCTTCACCCGCAAACGCTTCCCGGGGAGTGTCGATATATGACCCCCATTCAGCAAACAGCGCGCATCCTGCTGGCGGCCGGCGGTACCGGCGGGCATCTGTTCCCGGCCGAAGCTTTGGCGCACGAGCTGATCAGCCGTGGTCTCGCCGTCGATCTCGTCACCGATGAGCGTGGCCAGGGCTTCGGCGACAAGCTGCCGCAAGTCTCGGTGCATCGTATTGCCGCCGGCGGCGTCGCCGGCAAGGGCATCGGCACGCGTCTGCAGAATCTGGGCCGCCTCGGCCTCGGCTATCTGCAGTCGCGGGGTCTGATCAAGCGGCTGAAGCCCGCCGTCGCCGTCGGCTTCGGCGGCTATCCCTCGGTACCACC
>DATMUQ010000483.1:0-5972 GCA_035563795.1 Terriglobales bacterium
CTCGGCGGCAGTACTCTCATAGGCGGCCTTGGCATCGACCAGGAGCTTCGGCAGGCGCTGCAATTCGCCGACGGTGGCGTCGAAATCCTTGTACTCGCTGCGCTCAGCGAGCAAAGCCAGGACGATCAGCAGGGTCTGCAGATAGAAAGATTCCGATGAGGTGTCGTCCTCGGCAAAATTGGTGAAATTGAAATCGGCCTCTTGCGCCAGCGGCGTGTCCTTGTGGCCGGTCAGCGAGAAGGTCTTCACGCCACGCTGCTTCAAGAAGGCAAGCAGCTGCACGCTTTCCTTGGTGGTGCCGGAGAGCGAGGGCATGATCACCAGCGCCTTGCTGTCGAGGCCGGCCGGCGGATTGAGCACGACCTGGGCCGGGAATTGCGCGCTGACCGGGAAGGTCGTGCGGCTCTGCGCCAATTCGATGGCGGGCAGCGTCAGCAGCTGCACGCCGCCGGTGCCCATGAAAAAGACCCGCTCAATGCCTCCCGACAGCAGCTTGCGCATGATGGACCGCGCTTCACCGGCAATGGCGATGGCTCCGCTCTGGATTTTCACGAAGCGATCCGGATCGAAATTGAGCATGTGTTCTTTCCTCATGTTGCGGGTTCACGGCAGCGCAGCCCTCCTTGGGGCGCACCAGGCGTGGGAACAATAATTGATATGAGATCGATCTCACATAAAATGTGAGATCGATCTCATACGGCAATGTTACTCATGGAATCGACATCTTGGCAAGCGCCTTGGCGCTGCCCTCCCGCAGAATCTCAAATCTGTTCGGAGCCGGTCAGCGCTTTTTCGGATGCGAAACAGAGCCGCGCACGATCAGTCGAGTTGGGAAGGTCATATGCCGCGGGGCCACGCGTTTCCCGCCGAGGCGGTCGAGCAGCAGTTTGGCGGCCAGGGGACCGATCTCGGCGATCGGTTGCGCGACAACGGTGATCTGCGGGTCGGTGAAGGTGGCGAGATCGAAATCGTCAAAGCCCACCAGCGAGACATCGTGGGGGATCGACAGGCCCATGGAGCGCAAGGCAAGCAGCGCGCCCTGGGTCATCAAACTGTCCACGGTGAACAAGGCAGTCGGGCGATCGCGGCGGCTGAACAGGCGGATGGTAGCCTCGATCGCATGCTCGACGGTCGAGCGCGAAACACCGATAAGCGTCTCGTCAAATGGAATACCATGGTCCTGCAGCGAATTCTGGTAGCCGGCGAGGCGCTCCTGCGCCGTGGAAATCCGGGACTCATCGCGCAGCAAGGCGATGCGGCGATGGCCGTTGGCGACCAGATAGTCGACGACCTCACGCGCCCCACCTTCATTATCGACCACGACGCTGTCGCAGCGGACATTCTTGGCGATACGATCGATCAGCACGATCGGCGCCCCTTCCCGCGCAAGCTTCACCACATGCTGGTTATCGGTCGCGGAAGTGGGGGCAAGGACGAAGCCGCGCACGCTGAGCGAGCGCAGGCTTTCCAGCAATTCCTTTTCCTGCTCGACATCTTCCTCGCTGCTGGCGATGAGCAGGTTGTGACGCTGCTTGCGCAGCTCGACTTCGAGATCATGGGCGATGCGGGCGAAGAACGGATTCTGGATGTCTCCGGGAACGAAGCCGACGATGGGCATTTGCCCGCGGCGCAACGCCTGGGCAACGCGATTGGCACGGTAGCCGAGCGAATCGGCCGCTTCCTGTACCCGCTTGGCCGTCTCGTCGCCGACATAACCATAGCTGCTAAGCGCCCGGGCGGCTGTCGCCCGCGACACATTCGCCGCCGCGGCAACATCCTTCAGGGTGACTCCCTTGCGTGTCACGGATACGTCCCTTCTGCGGCCGGCACCGGCATCTGGATTGCCCGATTCCTCCTATAGCCGTCCAATCTTGTGGCATATCTCCCGTGAATTTCAAACGGCGAGATGCTGCTCTCGCCGCCGCTTGACGCCCGAATTAAGCCCTTGATGTTATGGGGATCAGGATTCAAGCCATGTGGAATGACCGCAGTCCGAACCTTTGGCAACCAGCTTCAATGCCGCGGACCGGCGGCGCATGACGCCCCCGTCTGAATAATGTCGCTTGGGATGGTTTATCGTCCCTGCGTCAAGCTATGGTGGCGCCCTGTCGACACGATCCGGGGCAATGATGAAAGCGCACAAAGACCGCAACACCAACCAGGACCGCTTGGCAGCACAAGCGAAGCCGTCTCGAGGCCTCGATGGCGATGAGATTCGCGCTGGACACGACGGCTTCGTGCGGGTCCGCGGCGCCCGCGAGCACAATCTCAAGAATGTCGATCTGATCCTGCCCCGCGATGCTTTGGTGGTCTTCACTGGCGTTTCCGGCTCGGGCAAATCCTCACTCGCCTTTGGGACCCTCTATGCCGAGGCGCAGCGGCGCTATCTGGAATCCGTCTCGCCTTATGCGCGCCGGCTCTTTCATCAGATGTCAGTGCCCGAGGTCGACGAGATCGACGGCCTGCCGCCGGCCGTCGCCCTGCAGCAGCAAAGGGGTGCCCCGACCACCCGCTCGACGGTCGGCAGTGTCACCACCTTGTCCAATCTTCTGCGCATGCTCTATTCCCGGGTCGGCGACTATCCCAAGCATCAACCGCATCTGGAGGCGGAGGCCTTTTCGCCGAATACACCGGCCGGCGCCTGCCCGACCTGTCACGGCCTCGGGCGGATCTATGACGTCACCGAGCGTTCTCTGGTTCCCGATGACAGCCTGAGCATTCGCGAGCGGGCGATCGCTGCCTGGCCGCCGGCCTGGCATGGGCAGAACCTCCGCGATATCTGCGTGACCCTGGGCTTTGACATCGACAAGCCCTGGCGCGATCTCTCGAGGAAGCATCGCGACTGGCTGCTCTTCACCGAAGAACAGCCGGTGGTGCCAGTCTATGCCGGCTTCGAGCCGGCTGAAGTGCGTCGCGCCTTAAAGCGCAAGGACGAGCCCAGCTACCAAGGCACCTTCACCGGTGCGCGCAAATACGTGCTGCAGACTTTCGCCAATACCGAAAGCGCACTGATGAAAAAGCGTGTCTCGCGCTATCTGGTCAACAGCGACTGCCCGCTCTGCCAGGGGAAGCGGTTGCGCCGGGAATCGCTTTCCGTGACTTTCGCCGGTCTCGATATCGCCGCGCTATCGGCCCTCACTTTGGCGGGCCTGCAGGAAATCCTGCGCCCCTATGCGGCGGGGACCGCACCGGCACTCGCACAAATGGCCGAGAAGCACGCGGAGAAGGCCAAGGTGGCGCTCCGCATTGCAGAAGATCTGGTGGGACGCCTGCAGGTGATGTTGGATCTGGGCCTTGGCTACCTCGCGCCGGAACGCAGTACGCCGACCCTGTCGCCGGGGGAATTGCAGCGGCTGCGCCTGGCGACACAGGTGCGCTCCAATCTCTTCGGCGTGGTCTATGTGCTGGATGAACCCTCGGCCGGCCTGCATCCCGCCGATACCGAGGCGTTGCTGCGGGCGCTCGACCAGTTGAAGGCGGCCGGCAATTCCCTCTTCGTTGTCGAGCATGAGATCGACGTGATCCGCCATGCCGACTGGATCGTCGATGTCGGACCCGCCGCCGGGCAATTCGGCGGCGAAGTGCTCTATAGCGGTCCGCTCGCGGGGTTGGCAGAGGTCGACGCCTCACAGACGCGCCAGCACCTCTTCGCCAAAGACGATCAGGCGCTCCGGAAGCTGCGGGACCGGGTGCCGCGTCAGCCCAAAGGCTGGCTCAAGCTGGCGGGTGTCACCCAGAACAATCTGCACGATCTCGACATCGCCTTCCCGCTCGGCGTGCTCACGACCGTCACCGGCATTTCCGGCTCAGGCAAGTCCAGCCTGGTCAGCCAGGCCTTGGTCGATCTCGTCACCGAGCAACTGGGCCAGGCACCGGCCAAGGAAGAACTGCAGGAAGAAGGGCTGGAACAACAGATCCGGGCAAGCTCCGGGCGGATCGTCGGCGGCCTTGCCGGGATCAAGCGTCTAGTACAGGTCGATCAGAAGCCGATCGGGCGGACGCCACGCTCCAACCTCGCGACCTATACCGGGCTCTTCGACCAGGTGCGCCGGCTGTTTTCCGAAACCAAGCAGGCGAAGGCCAGGCGCTACGATGCCGGGCGCTTCTCCTTCAATGTCGCCAAGGGCCGCTGCGAGAACTGCAGCGGCGAAGGCTTCGTCATGGTGGAACTGCTGTTCCTGCCCAGCGTCTATGCCCCCTGCCCCGTCTGCCACGGCGCCCGCTATAACGCGAAGACGCTGGAGGTCACCTATCGCGACAAGAATATCGCCGAGGTCCTGGCGATGACGGTGGATGCCGCCTGCGATTTCTTCGCCGATGATCAGCAGCTCCATCGGTCACTCAGCGTGGTCAAGGAAGTCGGCCTCGGTTATCTGCGTCTCGGCCAGCCCGCAACGGAACTCTCCGGCGGCGAAGCGCAACGCATCAAGCTGGCAACGGAACTGCAACGCGCCGAACGCGGCAATACGCTCTATGTGCTGGATGAGCCGACCACCGGCCTGCATCCAACCGATGTGGAGAAGCTGGTGCTGCAGCTCGACCGCCTGATCGCAGCCGGCAATACCGTGATCGTGGTGGAGCACGACATGCGCATTGTCGCCGGCAGCGACTGGGTGATCGATATCGGCCCGGGTGCCGGGGCCGCCGGCGGCAAGATCGTCGCCGCCGGGACGGTGGCAGATCTCTGCACTAAGACGGAAAGCCGGACGGCACCTTATCTGCGGCGCTTTCTCAAGGGCGGCTGACAGTTCAATCAGGCGGCTCGGGGCATCCCTCGATGGACTGGATGCCCCGCGCGACCCTATTCAGCAGCCGACCGGGCCGGTGCCTCAACGACGGCCTGACGATTGCCGGAGCGGGCAGACCGGTCGGCGGCATCCAGGAATTGATGCATCCAGACGCCGTCTTCAAAAGTTGGGGCGTGATGGCTACCATCCTGCAGGTCCTTGACGAATCCCGCATAGAGATTGGCGAGTTCGAGTACGCTGGACGGAAGCTCCGACGACGGCAGCCAGCGATAGGACTCAGGCACCGGCATGGGTTCCAGCGCAAGGTCGTCGCCATGGACGCCTTCGATCACGTAGTCATGCACGGGATCGCCGAAGGCGGACTTGTTGGTGATCCGAAGATCGCCTTCATCGCCGGTGATGTCGACCTGGACACCGGAATTGTTCCGCTTGCCGCCCTCGATATGCACCGAGAGAACGGCACCGTTTTCGAACGTGCCGGCGATCACCAGTTGATCCGGCGTCGTCGTTTGCAGCACCTCGCCGGTTTCGACGATCGTCACCTCCTTGAACTGGTTCACGAGTTCCGCCGAAATCCTGTCGGGACGACCCGTCGCGGTGAAGAGGGCATCGAGGAAATGGCCGGCATAGATCGCAATGACGCTGGAGAAGTTTTCCGGTGCCACCGTCCATTGCAGTGCCTTGGAGCGGCGCGCCTGGAAGTAGTTCATGCTGACATGGATGCGGACCGAGCGCAGCTTGCCGACAAACCCTTCGCGCAGCAGGTCACCCAGATAGCGATTGGTCGGTGCCAGGCGCCGCTGCAGACCGATGATATGCCGCACACCGGCTGCCTCGGCCGTGGCGACAAGTGCCCGCGACGCTTCAGTGGAAGTGGTCAGCGGCCATTCGGTATAGACATCCTTGCCGGCGGCAATCGCCAGACGCGCATGTTCTTCATGTTGCGGCGCTGTCGACAGAACCAGCACCAGATCGACTTCCGGGTGCCGCACCAGTTCCGCGGCACTGTCCAGGACGTATTTGATCTTGAAGCGGGCAGCCGCCTCTTCAGCCGCCGCACGACGGCGGGCGAACACTGCCACGACTTCATATTCCGGCAGCAAGTCCAGCACCGGCAGATGGCCGAAATTGGCCCAGTTGCCGATGCCGATGATACCGACCCTGATCTTTCCCCGGGTCGACAGGGCCAATTTTGACGAGCTCATTTTGATCTCCTTGAAACCG
>DATMUQ010000484.1:0-2361 GCA_035563795.1 Terriglobales bacterium
GCACCGATCTTCTCGACGAAGGCGCGCAGGGCAGGGGCGCAATCGACCGTGCCGCCGCCGGCGATCAGCAGGGGCGCCTTGGCGCCATCGATCAGCGTCCGGGCTGCGGCCAGATCTTCCGCCTTGGGCTGGGGCGGGGTGAACCTTTCGCGCTGCGGCTGGCCGAGATCGGCGGGCGATGACAGCATATCGAGGGGCATTTCCAGGACCACCGGCCGGGGACGGCCGGTCTCGAAGACCTTATAGGCATCGGCCACAGCCTGGGGCAGTTCGCCGGCCTTGTAGATGGTGCGGGCAAAGGCAGTGATCGGTGCGACAGTGGCGCGCTGGTCGGAAATCTCGTGCAGCCGGCCGCGACCTTTGCCGAGATCGGTGCTGGCATTGACGCTGCACAAGATCAGCACCGGGACTGAATCCGAATAGGCCTGGCCGATCGGGGTTGCGGCATTGAGCAAGCCTGGGCCAGTGATCAGGCAGCAGACGCCGGGCTTGCCGGAGGCGCGGGCGTAGCCGTCGGCCATGAAGCCAGCGCCCTGTTCGTGGCGGACGCCGATATGGCGCATCTTGCGGTCGGCGATGCCGCGATAGAGGTCCAAGGTATGGACGCCCGGAATGCCGAAGACGGTGTCCACGCCATAGGTTTCAAGAATGCTGATGGCGGCGTGTCCGCCGATCTGGTTCGCACCCATTCAAAGTCCCTCCCAGGACGATTTGTTTTTTGCCGTATATAACGTCTGTTCAATAAGTCTAGCGGCCTGAACAGCCATGCAGCAACGCGGCTTTGCGGCGGGGCGCCCCTGCATTTGCGTGGGTTGATTTCCGGTGAGAACCACTGTGCCGATCCCACCAACCGTTTTGCGGGGCGGGGCCGGCTGGCGCTGGCAACCAGGATCACTGGCCGGCGCTTTGCAACTGCCGTGCGATACGGCTTCTCTCGTGATAGATCAGAACGGCGGAAATGCTCCGCCACTGCACCATCGCCACCATGCCGGCATCCTTGGCGATGAAGCGATATTCCGCTGTCTTGACGCTGGCCGGCCCGACACCGCCGGAATAGGTCCATTTCAACAGGTCTGCATCATAGGTACCGGCCGGCACCTTGATTTTGAAGCGCCCGAGATAGGTATAAATGATGTCGAGGGTGCCGGTGTAATCGACCTTCGTTGGTTTGGCGATGTCGGCCACGGATACTGCAATCGTCTGTTCCTTGGATTGACCGGGTGCAAGCCCGGAGATGATCAGCGGTTCAGGCGGCGTGAAGGTTGAGATCACCTCTTTATCGAGATCCGTCTCCTGGCTGACCGCGAGACCGTCGGCGCCAAGAGGAACGAAGGTCATCACGCCTTTGCCGGATTTGTCATATTGGAAGGTGGCCTGGGAGTTGGCCTGCGAAACCGGCGTGATGCGATGGGTTTCCGTATAGGGCTGCTTACCCTTCGCCTTGACGAGAAAGGTGAGTGCTGTGGCCTTGGGTAGATAGGCGGATGCTGGAAGCAGGGGGCCGGCGGGCAATGCCTGGAGCACGATATCTGTGCCCATCAATTGGGTGATTTCCTCGTGGTCTTCCTGCGGCAATTGCAGCGTTTTGAGATCATCAGCTGCAGCGGCTGAAGCGGCCGACAAGAACAACAGGCCACAGAAAAATCGGAAGCCGGCGAGCCTTCGTTCACGCCGCCGGAGGGAATGACATCGTATGCCATACAAGGTCCGGTGCATTGGCTCCTCCCGTTGCGCGTTGCCGCAGCTATTGTCGCAAATGACGCCTGATCGAAAACATCCTATCTGAAAAAAAGATGCAACCATGATGGTTGCCGGATGGCCTTACAATTTTACCTGCAATGAAGCCGCATCGGCAGGCGGTTATTTACAATCAGGCGAAGCGATCTTGGTCTTATCGCTTCGCCTCACCGGCCATGCTTACTGGCCATCCCTCATTGAGTCGTGCCGATATCGACGTGGCGTTCCTTTTCGGTCTGTCCGATCGTACCGACCAGTGGCGGCACCATGCGATCGGTCGCCTGGTCGGGCGTCAGGTTCGACGTGCCACGGTCAATCGAGCCGCGCCAGACATAAGTGCCGGTCTGCCGGTCATAGACCGACAGGCTGATGCGAAAGGTGTTCGGATGCGGATCGGGCAGGGTCTGGGTCAACAGCGTATTGCCATTGGTCGAGAATACATTGCCCTGCTTCTGCGGTGGCGTGATGCCCTTGATCTGATCGACGACGGCATCCTTCGAGGTGCCGCGGATGAGATCGCCGCCGACCAGCATGACGAGCTTGGCTTCGTGATCGACCCGATAGCCCCGGCTCGCGAGTTCCTGGTTGACGCGCTCCAGCACAGCGCTGTCCAAAGCCGAGCCG
>DATMUQ010000485.1:0-3084 GCA_035563795.1 Terriglobales bacterium
TTCGGCAGCATCATGTATTTCTCGCTCTATCTGCAGGGGCTTGGCGTGCATCTGCCGTCGCAGCTGATCTCCAGCCTGCCGTATCTCGCCACCATCGTCGTGCTGGTGATCATTTCGCGGGACAGCACCAAGATCCGCCGCAACGCGCCGGCCTGTCTCGGGAAGCCGTTCCATGCGGCGAGCTGATCTGGCGGGGCACGTCCGCCTCGGTTCGCGAGGCAGCTGATGCAATATGCCGATTCCGTGCTGGCGACCGGCTATCGCTATTTCCTTTGCGTCGCCCAACTCGGCTCGGTCCGCGCCGCCTCCCGCCAGTTGAACGTCGCTGCTTCCGCGATCAGCCGGCAGATCCTGCTGCTGGAAGGGCAGCTCGGCATCGCTCTCTTCGAGCGGCAGGGGCGGCATCTGATGCTGACAGATGCCGGCAGTGTCCTGCTGCGAAGCTTGAAGCATCTGCAGATCGGCCATGAAGAGGCGCTGACAGCGCTCACCGCCTTCAAGGACCTGAAGCGTGGCCGTGTCCGGGTCGCGACGGTCGAGAGCATCTCAGTTGCCATCCTGCCCGACCTGGTGGCCGAATTCGCCCGCATGTTTCCCGGCATCCAGGTCGTCGTCACCGTGGCCGGCGCCGATACCGTGATCGAGCTGGTGCGCGACCATGACGCCGATATCGGTTTCACCTTCAGCACCGCGCCGTTGGAAGGCCTCAGCGTTGAGTTCGAACGCAGCTTCCGCCTGGGCGCCACCATGTCACCCGATCACATCCTGGCCAAGCGGGAGAAGATTGCCCTTGCCGATTGCCTGGCTTTTCCGGTTGCCTGGCCCGCCCAGGGGTTGAGCCTGCGGGCGATCATCGATCAGGGCCTGGCCGGGCCGAGCCAGTTCATCCCGGCTTTCGAATGCAACTCCCTGCGCCTGATGGCGTCGCTCGCCCGGCGCGGTGCCTGCATCGCCTTTCAGACCCAGATCGGCATCGAGCGGGAGATCAAGGAAGGGCAGCTCGTCTTCAAGCCGCTGACGGATCGGCGCCTGCCGCTCGATCACCTGAAGCTCGTCCGGCGCCAGAAGCTGACCGCCCGCTCGCCGCTGAGCGCCTTTCTCGATCTTGCCCGCCGGCGGCTGCAACAGGCAACGGAGCCGCGCGGCACCAAACTGGAAGCTGTGCGAAAATAACGGACAGTCTGTGATAGAGACGCTTCTGTTTCGCACAGCTGTTTTGTGTTAACAATAAGATAGGGATGAAGAAGGGCGGAAAGCGAGGCTGATCGGGACGGAAGCCGACCCATCAGGCCAAGCTGCTGCCGTTCCAGGAGATAGTCTGCGCGGAAGCCGGATGAGCTGCCGCCGGATCAGGGATCACGCCGGATGAACGACTGCCGGGTGAGCGACAAAGGGAGACACGGGTGCCAGGAAGATTGACCACGCATGTGCTGGATCTCGTGACGGGCAAACCGGCTTCCGGGCTGGCGATCGAGCTGTGGCGCTGCGATGCGACACCGGTGCTTCTCAGGCAAGTCGTCACCAATCAGGACGGACGTGTCGATGCGCCGCTGCTGCAGGGCACGGAACTGCAGCGCGGCGTCTATGAGCTGCGCTTCCAGGCCGGAAGCTATCTTCGCCATGGCAGCGAGAGCGCCGGGCCGGCTTTTCTCGATGTGATCCCGATCCGCTTCGGCATTGCCGATACCGACCAGCACTATCACGTGCCGCTGCTGCTTTCGACCTTCGGCTATTCCACCTATCGTGGGAGCTGAGGCATGAGCCGCAATTCAATCCGCTTTCTCCGTCGTGGCCAGGTGGTCTCGCTCACCGACATGCCGCCAACCCGCACATTGCTTGATTACCTGCGCCTGCAGGAACGCGCGCGGGGCACCAAGGAAGGCTGCAATGAAGGCGATTGTGGTGCCTGCACGGTGGCATTGGGCACCTTGCGGGACGGCAAGCTCGTCTATGAGGCGGTGAATAGCTGCATCCTGCTGCTCGGCCAGATCGACGGCAAGGAATTGGTGACGGTCGATGATCTCGCCATGGACGGAAAGCTGCATCCAGTGCAGCAGGCCATGGTCGATCATCATGCCTCGCAATGCGGCTTCTGCACGCCCGGCTTCGTCATGTCGCTATTCACCCTCTATCATGCAGGTGTGGCGGCGGACCGGGAGACTACGGTCAATCACCTGGCCGGCAATCTCTGCCGTTGCACCGGCTACCGGCCGATCCTCGATGCCGCTCTGGCAAGCTGCAAGGGTGAGGCGGATGATCCCTGGGCGCAGCGCGCCGCGGAGACGGCCAAGGCCCTGGCGGCGCTTGCGGATGGCGCCAATATCCAGCTCGATGACACCGACGGTTTCTATGCCGCGCCGGCCTCGGCCGAAAGCCTGACTGCCTTGGCGGCGGCGCATCCCGATGCCACGCTGGTTGCCGGCGCCACCGATGTCGGGCTGTGGATCACCAAGCAGATGCGGCCCCTGCGTAAGATCATCCAGCTCTCCCGTGTCGCCGAGCTGCAGCTTATCGAGGATCGTCAGGATCGTCTCGTTCTCGGCGCCGCCGTCACCTATGAGCGTGCCTTCGATGCAATCGCCGCTATCGATGCCGATCTCGGCGAATTGCTGCGGCGCATCGGCTCCAAACAGGTGCGCAGTTCCGGCACCATCGGTGGCAATATCGCTAATGGTTCGCCGATCGGCGATACCCCACCGGCGCTGATCGCCCTGGGTGCCGAGATCGAGCTTCGGCATGGTGCAACAAGCCGCCGGGTGAAGCTGGAAGATTTTTTCATCGATTACGGCAAGCAGGACCGCAAGCCCGGCGAATTGGTCTGGCAGGTCGTGATCCCCAAGCTGGCTGCTGGTGAGATCTTCCGTTGCTACAAGATCTCGAAGCGTTTCGACCAGGACATCTCCGCGGTCATGGGCGCCTTCAAATTCCGCCTCGATGGCCGGTGCATCGCCGAGACGTGCATCGCCTATGGCGGCATGGCGGCGATACCGAAACGCAGCAAAGCGGCGGAAGCGGCGTTGATCGGCGTCTCGCTCGACGCGCCCGAGGGCTGGGAAGCGGCCATTACCGCGCTTGCCGCGGATT
>DATMUQ010000486.1:0-7794 GCA_035563795.1 Terriglobales bacterium
TGGCCGGCGTCAAATTCGCCGCTGCCCAGATGCGCGCGCTGAACGAAAAGCTCGGCACGCCCCTGCAGCTGGTCAATCTCGGCGGCGGCTATCCCACCGATTATGCGCATCAGCAGCCGACCCTGCCGCAGCGCCCCGGCAGCAATGAGCTCGATCATTTCGCCGCGCCACGTTCGGCGGCGGTGATGGTCGGCGAGGTCGCGACGGCGGCGAAACGCTGGATCGGTGATGGCATCGATGTACTGTTCGAACCCGGCCGCTCCCTGGTCGCCGACTGCGCCGTGCTCCTGACCCGGGTCGAGAGCAAGCGCCAGCGCGGCGGCCTGCCCTGGCTCTATCTCGATGCCGGCTATAACCTGCTGCTCGATTCGGCCTCGGTCCGCTGGTACTATCACATGCAGACGGCCAATCGCCTCGATGCGGCGGTCACTGATTTCCGGGTGGTCGGTCCACTCTGTGATTCCGCCGACTGCTTTTTCGATGTGGAGGGCGAGTATTTGCTGCAATCGCTGTTGAAGCGCCTGCCCGAACTGACGCCGGACCAGCAGCAAGTGCTGCGGTCGGAAGTGGTGCGCCTGCCCGCCTCGCGGCCACTCGCCAGCGAGACGCAGCCCGGCGACATTATCGCGCTCCACGATGTCGGCGCCTATTCGCTGGAGGAGATGTTCCAGTATTGCGGCCGGTTGCGGGCCGCCGCCGTCATGATCCGCCGGGATGACCAGGTGCAGGTGATCCGCAGCCGGGATGACCACGCCGCCCTGACGCAGCATGAACGGAGCGACGATGCCGCGTGACGACGGGCATAGCAGCGCGCTTGCCTTCGCCCGCATGCATGGCTGCGGCAACGACTTCATCGTCATCGATGATCGCGCGAATCAGTGGCATGCACGGCGCAATGCGCTGGCGCATGCGCTCTGCGATCGCCGCAAGGGTCTGGGTGGGGACGGATTGCTGTTGATCAACAGTGACGCCGAGGTCGATTTTGCCATGAGCTACACCAACGCCTCCGGTCTTGAAGGCGAGATGTGCGGCAATGGTGCCCGCTGCATCGTCAAGCGCGCGCATGATCTCGGCATCATCGGCAATCACACGCGGTTCCGCACGGATGCCGGCATGATGGGCGCCGACCTCGACGGCAGCCTGATTCGCTTGGCGATGACAACGCCGAGCGCCGCTGAACTTGGCCTGACACTGGAAGCGGCAGGAACGACCTGGCACGGCCATGGCATTGACACCGGCGTACCCCATCTCGTCATTTTCACCGATGCGGTAGAAGAGCTGGATCTCGCGCGTATCGGCCCGCCCTTGCGCTATCACCCGCATTTCCCCCGCGGCGTGAACGCGAATTTCGCGCGGCGATTAGCCCCCAACCGCTATCGGATGCGGACCTATGAACGCGGTGTTGAGGCGGAGACCCTGGCTTGTGGCACCGGTTCTGTCGCAATCGCCCTGATCGCATCCCTGCTCGGCGAGGCGAGCTCGCCGGTGATCGTGGTGCCGACCGGCGGCAGCGAATTGCGCATCGACTTCGTGCCGCAAGCGGACGGCCGCTTCAGCGATGTCTCTCTCACCGGTCCGGCCGAGACCATCGCCGAAGGGGTGCTCGACCGCGATTGGCTGGCGGCACGCAACCTTGGCTAGAGGGCGGATGCCGAGGTCGCAATCCCCGGCTTGATCGCCACTGAAGCCTGCCAACGGCGCCCGATCAGCATTGCCAGTACGCCGATCTCGACCAGTACGGGCGCGAAGCTCAGGATCAGGTTGCCGGCATCATAGGGCACGACAACCGGCAGCAGTGATAGGCCGCCGACGAAGCCGATGATCGAGGTCAGCGGGAAATAGGCGATCAGCAGATAGATCAGGCCGGCGAGGTCAGCACGCTGCCGCCAGCTGCCGAGATTGAGCAGCAGCAGGAACAGGATGTCGCGGCCGACGAACAGCACGCAGGCGATGAAGAAGACCTGCGGCCGCAATCCCATATGCGGCCAGAACCACAGATGCTTGAGCCAGGTATTCTCCAGCGGTGCCAATGGTCCCTGCGGCAGGCTGACGGCCAAGGCGATGCCCAGGATGGCCGTCACGACATAGCTGATCAGCCAGAGCGGGATGAAACTCAGGGCCTTGCCGAGATCGCCGGACATGAAGGCGATCATGCCCCAGCGATAACGGACGGGATCCTTGGGCTCGGCCAGGAAAGAGAGATAGGTCAGGATCACGCTGACGCAAAACGGCGCCAGCAGGGCCTCGGCCGCGGATGCCTGGGCATCGGCAAAGAACCCGCCGACGAAAACCAGCGCATAGGCGAGAAAGGCGACCCAGGCCCAAGGCCAGTTGCGATACTGCAATTCCAGGCGCATCAGCCGGTAGAGGCCGAACCACATCCAACCGCCAAAGACGATCAGGCTGACGAGGTCGAAGGTCAGCGCCGGGTAACCTTTGCCATACCAGGAGACAAGGTGGAAGCCGCTGACCAGGGAGGCAACATCACCGAAGAAGCTATTCGCATAGGCGATCAGGCCGCAGACCTGAGCGAAGGTCACCATCAGGCGCCGGCGCAACTGTGCCTTGCGCAGCAACAGGAGAGCAACGCTCAGCGAGACGGCTTGGGCAATGAGGCCGCTGACGACAAGGTTGACGTTGAGGAACAGGACTTCGTCGGATGGCGCACCGCGATTGACCAGGGATGCATCCATCAGCAGCAGGCACAACAACGCGCAGAACCAGGGATAAGCGCTGGCGCCCAGCAGCTTGCCCCAGGCCATGCTCCAGGCCGACAGCCCCGACATGCGCTGGATTTCCCAGGTATTGCTGCCGACTTCCTCCGCCAGCGCATCGGCGGCCCGGCGCGTGCTCCAGAGCCCGATGATGAAATGGAACAGCCATTTGTTGATGAAGACCGCACCGGCCTGCCCGGGCTCACCCCAATACACGGCGGCGTAATAGATGATGGCGATCACCACCGCAGCGGCGAGGAGCCGCGGCCAGGTGCATTGCAGCCAGAGATTACGGACGAATTCCGGATTGCCGATCATGACTGCACCCCCTTCGCCACTTGTGTTCCTGACATCGCCTGTGGCGCCGCGATCGGCGTTCCGTTGGTGCCGTTATGGACGTGATTGAGATAAGCGTCCTGCAATCCAAGATGTTCCGGGGCGAATTCGCTGACCGCGAGACCGGCGCTGATCAGTTGTTTCAGGACATCGGCGCGGCGACCGGCGTCATCGGCGATGTCGATCACGGCCGTCGAGGCATCGCCTTCGATCAAGGAGATGTCCGCCACCTGCTGCACGATGGCCGATAACCGCATGTCCTCTTGCGCCAGCCGGATCCGCAGACGCTGGCGCCCTTCGTGATGGGCGGCCTGGCCGATCGGCGTAAATTCGACGATCCTTCCGTCACGGATGATCAGCATGTGGGTCGAGTAATCTTCCAGCTCGGCCAGGATATGCGAGGAGACGATGATGGTCATGCCATCATCCCGCAACTGCCGCAGCACCTGCGCGAGCGCGATGCGTGCCTCCGGATCGAGACCCGAGGCCGGCTCGTCCAGCATCAAGACCTTCGGCTCATGGATGATGGCCTGGGCAATCGCCAAGCGCTGACGCAGGCCGCGCGACAGCGTGCCGGCCTTCTCCCTGAGGCGGTCGCCGAGACCGAGACGCTCGGCGGCGTGGCGCACGGCAGTTTCTGCCTTGCCTGAAGAGACACCCTGCGCCCGGGCGCGATAGAGCAGACACTGCTGCACCGTGAGGTCGTCATAGAGGCCGAAGAAATCCGGCAGGAAGCCCATGCGCTGATGCGCTGCGCGGGGATCGTCATGGATGTCGATGCCGTCGATCTTCACCTGGCCGAAATAGGGCCGGTCGAGCGCTGCGCAAAGCCGCAGGAAGGTCGACTTGCCGGCGCCGTTCGGCCCCACCAGGGCGGTGATGGTCAGCGGCGCAATCGTGACGGAAACATCGTCAAGCGCACGCCGGCCGGGATAGTCATAGGTAAGATGGGAGACGTCGATCATCACGCAATCCAGCTAGGTCCAGATACACAAACCCCTCGCTGCCGATCACGCATCGGCAGCGAGGGGATGTTTACGCAGCTATTTCAGCTTATGCCGGATGCTCAGATGCCACCCATGCACATATACTTGATCTCGAGATAGTCCTCGATGCCGTACTTCGAGCCTTCGCGGCCGGTACCGGATTCCTTGACGCCGCCGAAGGGGGCGACTTCCGTCGAGATGATGCCGGTATTGATGCCGACGATGCCGTATTCGACCTGCTCGGCCACGCGCCAGACGCGACCGAGATCACGGCTGTAGAAGTAAGCAGCGAGACCGAATTCGGTGTCATTGGCGAGCTTGATCACTTCCTCTTCGGTCTTGAAGCGGAAGAGCGGCGCCAGCGGGCCGAAGGTCTCTTCCCGTGCCACCGCCATCTGCGGGGTGACATCGGTCAGGATGGTCGGCTCGAAGAAGCTGCCGCCGAGCGCATGGCGCTTGCCGCCGGCAGCGACCTTGGCGCCCTTGCCGAGCGCGTCAGCGATATGCTCTTCGACCTTGGCGACCGCCTTCATGTCGATCAGCGGGCCCTGCTGGGTCTCGCCCTTGAGGCCGTCTCCAACCTTCAACTTGGCAACCGCGGCCTTCAGCTTCTCGGCGAACTTGTCGTAGACGGCGTCCTGCACATAGATGCGGTTGGCGCAGACACAGGTCTGACCGGTGTTGCGGAACTTCGACATGATGGCGCCTTCGACGGCAGCATCGAGATCGGCATCTTCGAAGACGATGAAGGGGGCATTGCCGCCGAGCTCCATCGAAGTCTTCTTCACCGTGGCGGCCGATTGCTGCATGAGCAACTTGCCGATTTCGGTGGAGCCGGTGAAGGTCACCTTGCGCACGATCGGATTGCTGGTCATCTCGCCGCCGATCGCTGAAGCGGAGCCGGTGACGACGCTGAAGAGACCGGCCGGCAGACCGGCGCGTTCGGCGAGCTCAGCGAGAGCGAGCGCCGAGAACGGCGTCTGGGTGGCGGGCTTCAGCACGACCGGGCAACCGGCAGCCAGGGCCGGGGCGGCCTTGCGGGTGATCATCGCCGCCGGAAAGTTCCACGGCGTGATCGCCGCGACGACGCCGATCGGCTCCTTGGTGACGACGATGCGCTTGTCGCCCTGATGCGCTGGAATGACATCGCCATAGATGCGCTTCGCTTCTTCCGCGAACCATTCGATGAAGGAAGCGGCATAAGCGATCTCGCCCTTCGATTCCGCGAGCGGCTTGCCCTGTTCGGCGGTCATCAGAACGGCGAGATCGTCCTGGTTTTCCATCATCAGGTTGAACCACTTGCGCAGGATGTTCGAGCGCTCCTTGGCGGTCTTCTTGCGCCACGGGCCCCAGGCGGCATTGGCCGCATCGATCGCGCGATGGGTTTCAGCAGCGCCCATATTGGGAATGGTGCCGAGCACCTCGCCGGTCGCCGGATTGGTCACGTCGATGGTCTTGCCGGAATCGGCATCCACCCACTTGCCGTTGATGTAGCATTGCTGCCGAAACAGGCTCTTATCCTTGATCGGCAATGCCGCGTCGGCCTTCGCTACAGCTAGGGTCATGATTACCTCAGTCGCTTGGGGAAAAGATGGTCAAGATTATAGCCGCCGGTCGGGCAAAAGCAAATTCGCCCCGCCTGCAGAAATGCGGAGCCGGATCAGCATGTTAGCGCAGATCATAGGAGCATTGCGTCGGCCGCGGTGAAGCCGGATCGGATCGCCCCTTCAATGGTCGCCGGCCAGCCCGTTTCGGTCCAATCGCCGGCTAGGAAGAGATTGTCATAGCCACTCCGGCAGCCGGGTCTTTTCGCCAGTTGTTCCGGTGTCGCCGCGAAGGTCGCCCGCTTCTCCTTGACGACGCGCCAGGGCGGCAGCTTGGCTGGATCGCGATCAAAAGCGCGGGCGACATCGCGCCAGATGAGGGCAGCCAGTTCCTCGGCGGGCCGATCGACCAGCGCCTCAGCGGCACTGCAGGTCACGGAGAGGATACCGGGCTTCTTGAAGATCCATTCCGCGGTGCCGCCGATGACACCGATGAAGCTCGGCTCGCCATCGACATCGTCACAGCGGAAATGCGCATTCACGATGGCGCGGAAGGAATCCGGCGCCGTCAGGCCTGGCAGAAGATCCATTGCGACCGACGCCGTGACAGCGAGAACGATCTGATCCTGCGGGCCAAGCTCGACCTGCAATTTGCCGAAGTCGAGCCGTGTGGCATGCCGGCCGTCATGCTCAATCGCCCGCAGGCGATGGCCATAGCGTATCTCGCCGCCGCGCTTTGCCAGCATCTGTAGTGCCGGATCGACCAGGCTTTCCGACAGGCCAAGCTTCGGCATGACGGGGTGCAACGCTGCGCCGCCACGACCAAAGGTCTGCTCAAAGATCGACCACAGCAGCGAAGCGGAGGCATTGGCCGGCTCGGTATTGAGCACCGCCACGGTGAGCGGCGCCCAGAGCCGGCGATACAGCAATGAGCTGGTATCGAAGCAGTCGAGGATAGTGGCCTTGCGGTCGGCCTTCTGCAACTTCAGGGCCGACAGGTAATCGGACGCCTTGCTGCCGCCGACACGGCGGTTCTTCAGGAAGATCCACCAGGGAAAACGGCCATCGGTCGGCCGCACCGTCCAGCGCTCGCCGGTGCCGACATCGATGAAAGGATAGATCGCCATGTCCTGGGTGACGACGGTCGAGGCCGCATCGGTCTCGGCGAGATAGGCCATCGCCGCGAGATTGCCGGTGACGATCAGGTGGTTGCCATTGTCGAGGCGGCAACCAAGCTCCGCATCGTCATAGGAGCGGCAGCGGCCGCCGGCCTGCTGCGCCGCCTCATAAATGGTGACGCGATGGCCGGCACGGCTCAACCGCATGGCGGCGGCGAGACCGGCGAGGCCGGCACCGATGATATGGATCGCACCGATCTCGGCGTTGCGGCGGGTCATCACGCGGGAACCATCATGCTGTGCCGGCGCGCTCACAGGAAGCCGTAGCGCAGGGCAATCCAGATCTTGCGCCATTTCGGCACCGAGACCCGTGTGTTGATATCCCGCCAATCGGCGCGCATGAGCTGGTCGAAAATAGCCCGATACATGGCACCCATGACCCGGGCCGGGCGCATCGCTTCCTTGGGGCAGAGCTGCATTGCCGCCCAGGCCTTCTGGAAATGCATGTCGGCCTGTTTGGCAAGATCGCGGCAAACCTGCGGCACGGCCGGATCTTGCAGCACGACCTTCGGTTCGGTCGCGGTGATGCCGCGGGCCTGCAGCAATTCCTGCGGCAGATAGAGCCGGTCGCGGCCGGCATCCTCGGCGACATCGCGCAGGATATTGGTGAGCTGCAAGGCACGGCCGAGATGATGGGCAACGACATCCGCCTCAGCCTGGGCCGTACCAAAGGCCCGTACCGACAGCCGGCCGACGGCGCTCGCCACCCGGTCGCAATAGAGATCAAGCTCGGCCAGGCTCGGTGCCTGGATCGCCACAGCATCCATTTCCATGCCGTCGATCACCGCCAGGAAATCCTCGCGTCGCAACTGGTACATGGCGACATAAGGCAGGAGCGCGCGTGCCACCATATGGCTCGGATTGCCCTGGTAGAGATGGTCGATCTCGCCGCGCCAGGTGGCGAGACCGTCGTGGCGGGCGGCATCGCTGATGCCGTCATCATCGGCGATATCGTCGACCTCGCGGCAGAAGGCATAGATCGCATACATGGCGTTGCGGCGATCCGGCTGCAACATGCGCATGGCGCTATAGAAGG
>DATMUQ010000487.1:0-2113 GCA_035563795.1 Terriglobales bacterium
GGCGGAACGCAAAGCCGCCTTGACCGCCGGTGTGCCGCTGGGCCGCATCGGCGATCCGAGCGAGGTGGCAGCGGCCATCGTCTTCCTCGCCTCGCCGCAAGCCTCCTTCACCACCGGCCAGATCCTCTCGGTCGATGGCGGCAAGTCGGCGCACTGACCTTGCGCCCATCTCCGCGGCGCTGAAGCCGCGCAACTGACCACCACACTCGATGCAATCAGCGCCACGGGCCGATGCGCCCGGACCGGCGACGGGCGCGGCATGCCTGCAGGGCACCGCGCTTTACACAGGAGAAAGATCATGGCTGACGTTCCCGGCAAGACCGCCCTCGTGACCGGTGCCTCGCGCGGCATCGGACGCGCCACTGCCTTATCCCTCGCCAAGGCGGGCGCCCAGGTCATCGTTCATTACGGCAACAGCAAGCGCGACGCCGAAGCGGTGGTGGCGGAAATCCGCGCCGCCGGCGGTCGTGCCGAAGCCCTGGGCGCCGATCTCAGCAAGCCCGACGGCGCACATCAGCTGGCAAAGCAGGTCCGCGCCATCGTCGGCGACCGCCTCGATATCCTGGTCGCCAATGCCGGTGTGGCACTCTCGACCAGCATCGAGGAGACCTCGGTCGCGGATTTTGACAATCTCTTCGCCGTCAATGTACGCGCACCCTTCTTCCTGGTGCAGCAATTGCTGCCGATCCTCGGCAAGGGCAGCAGCGTCATCCTGCTTTCCTCGCTGGCCGCCCATGCCTCGGTCGGTACCCTGGCCGCTTATGCCGCCACCAAGGGCGCCATCGATACGCTGGTGAAGCATTTCGCCAGCGCGCTCGGATCGCGCGGCGTCCGCGTCAATGCCGTGGCACCCGGCGTGGTAGAGACCGATATGTCGAGCTTCGCCAAGACGGATGACGGCCGCAACTTCACCCTCGGCATCCAGGCGTTGCAGCGTGTCGCCGGTCCCGCCGATATCGCTTCCGCCATCACCTTCCTCGCCTGCGATGAGGCCCGCTGGATCACCGGCGACACCATCCGCGTCGATGGCGGCTCCAAGCTCTGACTATTTCCTCTCGTCTCAAGGACAAGCATCATGTCGAAGACTTCCGTTCAGCATCTGACCTCGCCAGCCGCGATCGGCGACATCGCCCTCGATCATCGCATCGTCATGGCGCCGCTCACCCGCATGCGGGCGACGGTTCCCGGTGACGTACCCGGCCCGCTGATGGTCGAATATTATGGCCAGCGTGCTTCCAAAGGCGGCCTCATCATTTCCGAGGCAACGACGATCTCGCCGACGGCGCGCGGCTATCTCGGCGCACCGGGAATCTATAGCGATGAACAAGTTGCCGGCTGGCGTCAGGTGACCAATGCCGTCCATGCCAAGGGCGGGCGCATCGTCGCGCAGCTCTGGCATGTCGGCCGCGTCAGCCATGTCGACCTCAGCGATGGTGCCGCTCCGGTGGCGCCCTCGGCCGTCACCTTCAACGGCATGGCCCATACCGCCAATGGCTGGGTGCCGGTTTCGCCGCCGCGTGCTTTGACGCTGGATGAATTCCCCGCTCTGATCGCGGATTTCCGCCGCGCCGCGGAACGCGCCAAGGCGGCCGACTTCGACGGGATCGAGATCCATGCCGGCAATGGCTATCTGATCGATCAGTTCCTGCAGGACGGCACCAATAGACGCACCGACCGCTATGGCGGTTCGCCCGAAAATCGTGCCCGGCTGCTGTTCGAGGTGATCGATGCCGTATTGCCGGTCTGGGGCAAGGGCCGCATCGGCTTCCGTGTCTCGCCCAGCACCCAATTTCAGGAGATGTTCGACAGCGATCCTGTCGCCACCTTCGGCCATGTCGGCCGCAAGGCGCGTGAATATGGTCTCGCCTATATCCATGTGATCGAACCGCGCATCAAGGGCAATGAGGCGATCGAAGAGGGCCTACCGCCTGTCGCTGCGGCGCAGCTTAAGGAAGCCTTCGGCGGTCCGATCATTGCGGCGGGTGGCTTCGAGCCCGATAGCGCCGAAGCCATCGTCGCCACGGGTGCCGCTGATGCGGTCGCCTTCGGCCGCCACTTCATCGCCAATCCCGATCTGCCGAAACGGATCCGCGAGAACCTGCCCTTCAACGCC
>DATMUQ010000488.1:0-4747 GCA_035563795.1 Terriglobales bacterium
CGGGAAGGTGGTCAAGGTCTGGGACCTGGCGCTGCGCCTGTTTCACTGGTCGATGGTCATCAGCTTCGCGCTCGCCGCCTATACCGGCTTTCTTGGGCGGCGCAATCTGCTCGACTTCCATATCATTGGCGGTGTCGCAGCAGGTGCGCTGGTTGCCTTTCGCTTGATCTGGGGCTGGCTCGGCCCGACCTATGCGCGCTTCCGCAGCTTTCCGCTCTCACCGCGCGGCATGAGGCAGCATGTCGATGAGATCCTCGCCGAATACCGGCCCGGCAAGACAGGCGGCAAGGTGGGCGGCAAGATGCGTCGGCACAGAGCGGAGCTCGGCCATAATCCGCTCGGCGCCGCCATGGTCTATGCGCTGTTGCTCTTCATCGCCCTGACGGTACTGACGGGCGTGGTGTTGCTGGGCGGCGCGGTGAAACAGGGGCCGCTCGCCTTCCTCGTCACCTGGGATGTGGCGTCATTGACCCGCAACATTCACCAGGCCCTGGCGATCGCGCTGCTCTGCATGGTCGGCGCGCATCTGGCTGGGGTGATCTTCGAAAGCCGGCGCGAAAGCATCAACCTGGCGGCGTCGATGGTAACGGGGCTCAAGCCGGCATTGATGGATGCGAGACCCGTGGCCGTGTTTCGCGCTCGGCCCTGGCTGGCTGCCATCATCCTGATCGTCCTCGCCGTGGCGATCGTGCCGGCGACCATCGCTTTGGCGCGGTTGCCGGGGCTGGGCGTGCCGCCGGCAAAGCTCGACCCCGTCTATGCGCAAGAATGCGGCGCCTGTCATTTTGCCTATCCACCGAGCCTGGCACCATCCGACACCTGGGCACAGATGATGGATGGGCTTGACCATCATTTCGGCGAGAATGCCGGGCTGGACGCGGCAACCGCCGCGCATATCCGCGCCTATCTCACGGATAACGGCGCGGAGAAGTGGGATACGCGGCCGGCGCATCTGTTCCGCCAGCGCGATGCCGCCGATCCGCTCAGCATCACCGCGACGCCCAGCTGGCAGCGCTTCCATCGCGACCTGCCGGCGGCCCTGTTCGCATCGAAGAAGATTGGCGGCAAGGGTGCCTGCAATGCCTGCCATCAGGATGCGGCGACCGGCCGCTTCGACCCGCAAGCCATCGAGATCCCTGAAGAGGCCGAACCATGAAACAAACTGACCGGTACCTGTTCCGCTACAATGTGCTTCGCCGGCTGGCATGCGGCTTTGTGGGGTTGCTCGCCTCCGCCGGCATCGCCGTGGCGGCGATCGGTGCCGCCCAGCAGGCGGTGCTCGACCAATATGCCCGGCAAGCCAAGGTGGAGGACGCGACATTCGCCGGTTTCTCTGCCGACCGCGGCAAGACCTTCTTCCTGGCGCAATGGAAGAGCGGGCATGCTGACACGCCCTCTTGCTCGACCTGCCACACCACTGATCCGCGGCAGATGGGACGCACCCGCGCCGGCAAGGACATCAACCCGATGGCCCTGTCGCGCACACCCGATCGCTTCACCGATATCAGCAAGACGGAAAAATGGTTCACCCGCAATTGCGACACGGTGATCGGGCGCAGCTGCACGGCGCGCGAGAAGGGCGACTTCATCACCTTCATGGCCGGGCAGTGAGTGGGGGGCGAGGAGAGCAGGTGACCTACCGCGCCTTGAGGTTTCGTCGTCGGATGATCGCCGCTGCCTTGGCCGTGGCGCTGCTGCCGGTGCGGGCCGCTTATGCGGCAGGTGATGCCGCGACGCCGGAGGAGGCCACGATCCGGGAATGCGGCGCTTGCCATATGCCTTATCCGCCGCAAGTCCTGCCGACACGTTCATGGCAGGCGCTGATCAAGGACCTGACGCATCATTTCAATGAGAATGCCAGCCTGGATGCCACGACCAGCAAGAAGATCCTCGGCTATCTGACGGCGCACGCAGCCGATGCCCCCGGCGAGAACCATCTCTTCATGCGCGGATTGGCGCCCGATACGACACCCTTGCGCATCACCGATACACCGGTCTGGCGGCACATTCATGGTGAGATTCCGGAATCCGTCTTCACCAGCCCGAAGATCATGACCAAGGCCAATTGCGGCGCCTGCCATGAAGGTGCCGATCAGAGCAGCGACACGACTAACTGACATCCGGCCGAGCCCGGCTGGATCGTCCGGTGCGTAAATCTATGGAGCAAGACCATGTCACGGTGTTCGATTGTTGCTGCTGTTTGCGTCGCTGTCGCTGCAGCCTTCGTGGTTGAAGCCAGCGGTGCCTGGTCGGCCTCGACCAATGCCCAGACGGTGACCGAGAAGGAATGCGGCAGCTGCCACATGGCCTATCTGCCGCAATTCTTGCCGGAACGTTCCTGGCAAGCCTTGATGGCGGGGCTCAACAATCATTTCGGCGAGAATGCCAGCCTGGATGCCAACACCAGCAAGGTCATCCTCGATTACCTGACGCAACATGCGGCCGACAGGCCGGGACAGGACAACCGGTTCCTGCGGGGCTTGGCGGATTCGGTGACGCCGCTCAGGATCAGCGACACACCCTATTGGATCCGGCGCCATAGCGAGATCCCGCCGGAGGTCTTCACCCATCCCAAGGTCCAGAGCAAATCAAACTGCGGCGCCTGTCACCAGGATGCGGCGAAGGGCGGTTTTGAAGACGAGTGACGGGCGTTGCTGGCTCAGAGCCGCTGCAGGAACTGATGCGCGGCGACGGCGGCGGTGAAGAGGTGATAGAGCGTGCTGCCGGGAATGTGGTCGGTGGCCAACGCGCCAGCGAGATCGAAGCGGTCACGCCAGGTGCCGCGCGGCGTGGCGGCGAGATAGGTCGCCATCAGCCGGTCGGCGAGATCATGCGCCTCAGCCATCAGGCCCGGGTCGCAGAGCGTGCTCGCCTGTTCGATCAGGGTGCGGAGATATTCGGTCTGTGACCAGAGGCGGCGCTTCGCCACCAAGGGCCGGCCGCTCTCGTCGCTTTCATCGGCCAGGAAGCCGCTGGCGGCATCGAGGCCGATCCGGCGTGCCGTATCGAACAGCCGCTCGCAGATCTCATCCGAGTCGTAATCGCGGTACTGGGCATGGCGGCGCAGCAGCCAGACCCATTCCATGTGATGCCCGGCTTCGAGACGGTGCGGCTCATAGCGCGGATCGATCTCCCAGGCCGGACCGAAGAATTCGCGCAGCACGCCCGCCTCGGCATCGAAGAAATGCCGGTGGAAGAGCGCGACCACGGCATCGGCGCGGGTGAGATGGCGCGTATCGCCGGTGGTCTCATAGAGGGCGAGGCTTGCCTCCAGCAGATGCATATGCGGGTTCTGGCGCCGGGGCAGTTCTTTGCGGTCGCTTTCGAGCCAGCCTTCGTCGAACGCGGAGAGGTCGCGATCGATATAATCGAGCGTCTCCTCGACCCAGCCGGCATAGCGCGCCTCACCGGTCGCCTTGGCGAGCCAGGTGAAGCCGAGCAACATGAAGGCGTGATCGTAGAGATCGCGCCGATTGTCGTTGATGCTGCCATCGGCATTCAGCCGGTGTACCCAGCCCGGTTTGCCATCGGGTGCCCAGGCCAGTTGGCGCAACCGCTCCGCCGTGCGCTTGGCGATGGCCAGGCTTTGATCGACCGGGGTGAAGCCGAGCAGGGCCGCATGGCTGTAGGTATAGATCTGCCGCACTTCGGTTCGCGTGCGGAGCACCGCCGCCGCATCGGGCCGGCCGTCGAGATGCAGCTTCTCGTAAAACAGGTCGCGCTCGCCGTCGAAGCCCTGTTGCAGCCAGACGGGCAGGGCATCGTCGCGCATCCAGGCAAGAAAACTGTCGAGCGGCATGGATCACTTTCTGAAAGGCGACGATCCGGAGAATCGCCGCGAATACGCGAGCCCCGTTATGCCGCAATCCCTATGACCTGAGCAATCCCCGTACGTTGAACATGATGGCCGGTGTTGCATGCAGCTGTGGCGCCTGCCTCACGTTTTATGCCTCAAGACCGCCGCGCCTGGCCCGAACGGCCGGGCGTTGTCTTGCTGCGCTTGCCACTGCCGGTACTCTCATCAGTCGGCTGCGCTGGCGTGCGCGCGGTGCTTTCGCGGGCGAGCAGTTCCACCGGCAGGATGTGATCGGTGATCTCCGCCGGATCGGTCTGCAGCAGCAGACGCAGGCCTTCGGCACCGAGCTTCTCCTTGTCGATGCGCAAAGTGGTGAGGGGCGGACGGGCGAGGGCGGCGGCGGTGATGTCGTCGAAGCCGACAAAGGTGATATCGCGGGGGACCTGCAGGCCGCGCTCCTGCGCCGCATGCATGGCGATCAGCGCGGTGCTGTCATTGAAGGCGAAGACGGCATCGGGCGGCTCCGGCAGATCGAGGAAATAGTGCATCGCCTCCTGGGCGCCTTCTTCAAGGTCAGTGCCCGGCTGAAAGAAGGTCTCCAGCCGCGGATCGGCGAGCATGCCGTGATCGAACAAGGCCTGGCGATAGCCCTGGGCGCGCTCGCGGATGCTGTAATGTGCCGGCCAGCCGCCGAGATAGGCGATGCGGCGGCAACCGCGCTCGATCAGGTGACAGGTCGCTTGATAGGCGCCGCCGCGGTGATCGGGATTGACCGAGGTGAAGCCGCGCGCCTTGGCGTCGATCAGGCTGATGGGTTTGCCGCTCTGGCGCAGCAGGGTCAGTAACTCCGCCTCGAAGAAGCCGGCGCAGAGCAGGGCATCGGGGTGATGCAGGCGCAGCTGATCGGCGATGGGATCGGCCGGGCCGAGCGACAGGAAGGAGAGGGCGATG
>DATMUQ010000489.1:0-2296 GCA_035563795.1 Terriglobales bacterium
ATTTTCGGCATTTCACGGTCGCTGCAATGGGGTACCGCCAGCAACCTCTCCTACTCGGATGTCGGCGCGACGCAACTGGCCGATTTCAGCGCTTTCTACTATATCTTCTGGCGGCTGTCGGTCTCAGTCAGTCTCGGTAGCGCGACGGCATTACTGTCCCTGATGGCATCCGCCGACGGAACATCATCCGCCAATGATTTCCGCGTCGTCTTTATCGTCGAGGCCTTGATTACACTCTGCGCCGTCCTCGCCTATCGGCGGCTTGCCGTCGACGATGGCGCTTCCGTTTCCGGCTATCGTTCCAATCTGGCAGCCGACTGAAACGGAAACCCCTGGGCCAGCCGAAGCAGCGGCAACGCGGCCGCCGCCGCCTCGGCGGGTTATCTCGGCCGCACTCTAGACGTCCACAACGACGCCGTAATCCTTCACCCAGCCGCTGATCGAGCGTACCCGTTCGATGCCGGCGCGTTGCGCCAGACCGCTGACATTGCCGAGCGGCTGGGCCAGGATATTGCCGACCACCTTGTGGTTGAAGAGCGAGCTTGCCGGATGTGCCTTGTCACGCATGATGTTCTGCACGTCATCGCGGATGGCCTTCTCATAAGCAGGGTCCTGCGTCGAGGGATAGGGGCTTTTCACCCGCTCGACAATGGATTGCGGCAAGAGGTCATGCGCCGCCGCGCGCAGGATACTTTTCTCCCGACCATCGAACGTTTTCATATGCCAGGGGATATTGAAGACATATTCCACCAGCCGGTGATCACAGAAAGGAACACGGACTTCCAAGCCGACCGCCATGCTCAACCGGTCCTTGCGATCGAGCAGGAACTGCACGAAGCGCGTCAGGTGCAGATAACTGATCTCCCGCATGCGGCGCTCATGGCCGTCCTCGCCTTTAAGCACCGGCACCTCGGCGAGGGCCTGGGCGTAGCTGTCCGCTTCGAATTCGGCGAGGTCGAGGTCGCCGAGAAGATCGGGCTCCAGCACCTTTGCCCCACCGAATACTTGTCCCGTGATCGCCAGCCAGGGAAAGGTCTTGGCGGCAACGGCCTTCGGATCATGGAACCAGGAATAGCCGCCGAAGACCTCGTCAGCGGATTCGCCAGACAGGGCCACGGTCGAATCCGTTCGGATCGCTTGGAACAGGCGATAGAGCGAGGTGAACATGTCGCCCGACGCGCTCAGCGGAAAATCGGCGGCAGCAAGGACGGCGCGATTGAGGTCGGGATCGGCGAGCGCCCGGCTGTCCAGCACGACCTCGGTGTGATCGCAACCGACATGACGGACGAAGTCCCGGACGAACGGCGTATCGGAGGATTTATGCAGGTCATTGGCGACGAAGGCGGCCCCATGCTCGGTAAAGTCGACCGAGAAGGAGCGAACGCGCTTCTTCTGTTGCGCGCGGATGGCCCGATCCGCCATGGCCGTCACCGTCGAGGAATCAAGTCCGCCTGACAGCAGACTGCACAGCGGCACATCAGCAACCACCTGCCGGCGAACAATATCTTCCAGCAGGTTGCGCACCGTCTGGATGGTCTGCGGCAGATCATCTTCATGTTCGCGGGCCTCGAGCTGCCAATAGCGCCGCTTGACCAGCCCCTCGCTATTCACCCGGACGATCTGGCCGGGACGCACCTCATACATGCCGCTATAGATCGTGGCCTCGGGGTTTTTGGCCAGGACAAATAGCTCCCGCATGCCTTCCTTGCCGACACGCGGGTCAATCTCCGGATGCGCCAGAATGGCCTTCGGCTCGGAGCCGAACAGGACACCATCCGTCGTCGGATAGTAGAAGAGCGGCTTCACGCCCATGCGGTCTCTGACCAGCAGCAGGGTCTCGGTCCGCACATCCCAGATGGCAAAGGCAAACATGCCATTGAGATGCTCCGCCATTTCGTCGCCCCATTGCAAGTAGCTGTGCAACACCACTTCCGTGTCGCTGCGGGTCTTGAAGCTGTGACCGAGCTGGATCAGCTCATCACGCAGCTCCGCGAAGTTATAGACTTCGCCGGTATAGATGAGGGAAGCGATCACCTTTCCCTCCTCCTCGGCCTGCATCGGCTGCACGCCGCCACTGAGATCGATGATCGCCAGGCGACGATGCCCGAAGGCGACATGCCGATCGATCCAGAGCCCGCCGGCATCCGGGCCACGCAGGGCCATGGTCGCTGTCATGGCCGCGATGACCGGCTCCTGATTACGCAAATCGTTCTTGTAACTGATCCAGCCAGCGATGCCACACATCGGATAATCCTTTCTGAAGGCGGGCACCGGCTCGGCGTGACGTGTCACGCCG
>DATMUQ010000490.1:0-6731 GCA_035563795.1 Terriglobales bacterium
CGCTCGCCGATCTGGTGATCGGTTTGCTGCCGGCTGGCGCCGCGCAGACCAAATTGGAGAAGAACTGATGCGCGCGCTGCCTCTTGATATCGGCGTCATCCACTTTGTCGGCATTGGCGGCATCGGCATGAGCGGTATTGCCGAAATCCTGCACAATCTCGGCTACAAGGTGCGCGGCAGCGACATCAATGAGAGCTATGTCACCAAGCATCTGCAGGAGATCGGCATTCCGGTCGAATTCGGCCACCGCGCCGAGAATCTCGCCGATGCCTCGGTGGTGGTGATCTCCACCGCCGTCAAGGCCGACAATCCGGAAGTGGTCGCCGCCCGCGCCAAATGGCTGCCGGTGGTGCGCCGCGCCGAGATGCTGGCCGAACTGATGCGCCTAAAATGGTCGGTCGCCGTCGGCGGCACCCATGGCAAGACGACGACCACCTCGCTGGTGGCGGCGCTGATCGATGCGGCCGGCTTCGACCCGACCGTGATCAATGGCGGCATCATCAACAATTACGGCACCAATGCGCGGCTTGGCGCCGGCGACTGGATGGTCGTGGAGGCGGATGAATCCGATGGCAGCTTCCTGAAGCTGCCCGCCGTGATCGCCATTGTCACCAATATGGATCCGGAACATCTCGACCATTACGGAACGGTCGAGGCGATGAACCGCGCTTATGAGGATTTCGTCCGCAATATCCCGTTCTATGGCTTTGCGACGCTGTGCATCGACCATCCGGTGGTGCAGGCGATGATCCCGCGCCTCGCCGATCGCCGCATCATCACCTATGGCTTCTCGCCGCAGGCCGATGTGCGCGCCGTCAATCTGCAGATGGATCCCAGCGGCGCCACTTATGATGTTGTTGCTGTCGATCGCATTCGCGGGACCGAGCGCACCATTACCGGCATTCACCTGCCGATGATGGGCCAGCACAATGTGCAGAACAGTCTCGCCGCGATTGCCGTCGCCCATGAGATGGGCATCGACGATGCCGCCATCCGCAAGGGTTTCGCCGGCTTCGGCGGCGTCAAGCGGCGCTTCACCCGCACCGGCGAGGCTAACGGCGTCACCGTGATCGACGATTACGGTCATCATCCGGTGGAAATCGCCGCCGTGCTCAAGGCCGCCCGCCAGGCGAGCCGCGGCAAGGTGATCGCCGTTGTACAGCCGCATCGCTATAGCCGGTTGCAGAACCTGTTTGTCGATTTCTGCACCTGCTTCAACGATGCCGATGTCGTCCTGGTGGCCGATGTCTATGCTGCCGGCGAAGCGCCGATCGAGGGTGTCTCCGGTGCCGCTCTGGCCGAGGGCCTGCGCGAACGCGGCCATCGCCATTCGGCGCATCTCGCCGATCCGAAGCAGCTTGCCGAAGTGATCGCCGCCATGGCCTCGCCGGGCGACCTCGTTGTCTGCCTCGGTGCCGGCAGCATCACCTATTGGGCCCATGCTTTGCCGAATGAACTCGCCGCCATCTATCGCAGGACGGGATCATGATGGCCGCCGAACGCCCCACCGACCGCTTGATCGATCGCCTGCCGGCTGTCCGGGGCCGGCTGACCGAGGGCTCGTCGCTCGCCAATGTCACCTGGTTCCGCGTCGGCGGCCCGGCCGAGGTTTTGTTCAAGCCGGCCGATCTCGAGGACCTGCGGAACTTCATCGCGTCCAAGCCGGCCGATGTGCCGGTGACCATGCTCGGTGTCGGCTCCAACTTGCTGGTGCGCGATGGCGGCATTCCCGGCGTCGTCATCCGCCTGGGCCGCGCTTTCGCCGAGATTCGCATCGAAGGCAATCGGGTGATCGCCGGTGCGGCGGCACTCGATCTGAACGTCGCCTTGGCGGCGCGCGATGCGAGCCTTGGTGGTCTCGAATTCCTCTCCGGCATCCCGGGCACCATTGGCGGTGCCCTGCGCATGAATGCTGGGGCCTATGGCAGCGATGTGGCCGCGGTGCTGCAGCGGGCAACGGCGATCGACGCGACCGGCAATATCCGGCAGCTCGATCACGCCGATATGGGTTTCACCTATCGTCACGCCACGGTGCCGGAAGACTGGATCTTCGTCGGCGCCGAATTCATCGGCAGTCCGGATACGGTCACGGCGATCCAGGAACGCATCCAGTCCATTCAGCAGAGCCGCGCCGAGAGCCAACCAATTCGCGCCCGCACCGGCGGCAGTACCTTCGTCAACCCGACGCCACATCGCGCCTGGGAACTGATCGATGCCGCCGGGTGTCGTGGTCTGAAGCTGGGCGGCGCCATGGTCTCGGAGAAGCACTGCAACTTCCTGATCAATACCGGCGCTGCGACAGCGGCCGAGATCGAGGCCTTGGGCGAGGAAGTACGGCGCCGGGTGCGCGAGCATAGCGGCATCAATCTGCAGTGGGAAATCAAGCGCATCGGCCTCACCGCCGATGCCGAGAACGCGATTACGACGAAGGAACAGGCATGAAGCGGGTAACGGTCTTGATGGGCGGTCCATCGGCGGAGCGGGATGTCTCGCTGGCCAGCGGTGCGAATTGTGCCGCGGCGCTGACCGAGGCCGGCTATCAGGTCGCCAGCATTGATGTCAGCCGCGACTTGAAGGCGCTGCTCACCGCCATCGAGGCGCAGAAGCCCGATGTGCTCTTCAATGCCCTGCATGGCCGCTGGGTCGAGGACGGCAATATCCAGGGTGTCCTCAATTTCATCGGCATTCCCTATACCCATTCCGGCCTGATGGCCTCGGCCAATGCCATGGACAAGCCGATGGCGAAGCGCATTTTCGCCGCCGCCGGCCTGCGTTGCCCGGAAGGCGTCGTCCTCGACAAGGCCGCCGTCCTGCGCGGCGATGTGATGGCGCGCCCCTATGTGGTGAAGCCCGCCAATGAAGGCAGCAGTGTCGGCGTCTGCATCGCCCGCATCGGCGATAATGATCCCTTCCACGACGCAAAATGGGCCGATGACGCGCCGCTGCTGGTGGAACGTTTCATTCCCGGCCGCGAATTGACCGTCGGCGTGATGGGCGGCAAGGACGGCGACCGTGCCATGGCGGTGACCGAATTGCGGCCGCATGCCGGCTTCTATGACTATGCCAACAAATATACCGACGGAAAGACCGTGCATCTCTGCCCGGCGCCCCTGGCCGAGGACGTGGCAGCGGAAGCAATGCGCATGGCCGTCGCCGCCCATCAGGCCTTGGGCTGCCGCGGCATCTCGCGCAGCGATTTCCGCTATGACGACACCGCCGGCGGCGGCATCGATCAATTGTATCTGCTGGAGACCAATACCCAGCCCGGCATGACGGCCTTGAGCCTGGTGCCGGAGCAGGCGCGCTATCTCGGCATTTCCTATCCCGAACTGGTGAGCTGGATGGTGGAGAACGCTGCATGCGATCACTGACCGCCCCAACCACCACGAGCGTTTCCGCACCGGGTCGCAGCAAGGCGATGCCGGCGCGGCCGCCTGTGCGGAAACGTCCGCGCAGCCGGCTGGAACGCTTCATGGTGCGGGGTGGCATGGTCTGCGGCGTGACATTGGTGCTCGGCATCACCACGGCCTGGGGCATCCAGACCGGCTGGCTGCCGCGGCTCGGCGACAGCCTCGGCGTTTCCATGCTGACGGAGACGGCGCGTTTCGGTCTCGCCCTCGATCAGGTGCAGGTAACCGGGCGCAGCGAGACGTCCCAGGCGGAAATCCTGGCGGCGATTGGCGTGCAGCGCGGGACACCGTTGCTCGCGATCGACATCCAGGCCATTCGCCAGCGTCTGATCGCTTTGCCTTGGGTTGCCTCGGCAACAGTGGAGCGGCGCTTCCTGAACGGCCTCGCCGTCGATATTTCGGAAGCGCAGCCGCTGGCTCTGTGGCAGCGCCAGCAGCAGCTTTATCTGGTCAGCCGGGATGGCAAGATCATCGAGACCAGCAATCTGCAGAAGTATGCCAAGCTGCTGATCATCGTTGGCGACGACGCGCCGCTGCATGCCGACAAGCTGATCGACATGCTGGCGAGCGAGCCCGATCTGCAGAAGCAGGTGACGGCCGCCGTCTGGGTCGGCAAGCGCCGCTGGAATCTGCGTTTCAACAACAATGTCGATGTGAAGCTGCCGGAAGACGACCCGGAGACGGCCTTGCATCGTTTCGCTGACATCAACCGGCAGAACCAGCTGCTCGACAAGGACATCACCATCGTCGATATGCGCCTGCCCGACGCCGTCGTCGTGCGCCAGGCGCATCCGGTGCAACTGGATAAATCAGGCAAGAACGCGAAGCCGGCCAAGAACGGCGACGCCGCCCTCATCAAGGGCAATGACACATGACGATCTCAGGGTTGGGGGACTATACCCGATGAAGAAACCGCGCATTGCGCCTCGCAACGGCCTGCTGGCAGCCATCGATATCGGCACCAGCAAGATCTGCTGCTTCATTGCCAAGGTCGGCGATGACGGCCGGCCGGCCATCATCGGGATCGGCCACCACATCTCGCGCGGTGTGCGCGGCGGGGCCATCATCGACATGGAACAGGCGGAAATGGCCGTCCTGACGACCGTGCATGCGGCCGAGCAGATGGCCGGCGAAACCATCCAGGAAGTGGTGCTGAACCTGTCCGGCGGCTATCCCGCCTCGCAGACCATCGGCGTCGAAGTGGCGATCGCCGGCCGCGAGATCGGCGACCATGACCTGCAGCGTGTGCTGATGCAGGGCAGCCAGATCAACGGCTCGCATGAGCGCCGCCTGATCCACTCGATTCCGGTCGGCTATTCGATCGACGGCTCCAAGGGTATCCGCGACCCGCGCGGCATGTATGGCGACCGCCTCGGCGTCGACATGCATGTGGTGACGGCAGCGGCCGGTGCGGTGAAGAACCTGACCACCTGTGTCGGGCGCTGCCATCTCGATATCCGCGCGCTGGTCGTCTCGCCTTACGCCTCCGGCCTCGCCAGCCTGGTCGATGACGAGATGGATCTCGGCGTCACCGTCATCGATATGGGCGCCGGCACGACGACGCTTTCCGTCTTCTTCGACGGCCATGCGGTCTACACCGATTCGGTACCGATCGGCGGCAGCCATGTCACCAATGACATCGCCCGCGGCCTGTCCACACCTTTGGCCCAGGCCGAGCGCATGAAGACGCTCTATGGCAATTGCATCGTCAGCCCGGCTGACGAGCGGGAGATCATTCATGTCCCGCAGGTTGGCGAGGAGGATAGCGGCCTCACCAACCAGGTTCCGAAATCGATTCTCGTCGGAGTCATCCAGCCGCGACTCGAAGAAACCTTCGAGCTGGTCCGTTCGCGCCTGGAAGCCAGTGGCTTCGACAAGGTAGCTGGCCGTCGTGTCGTCCTGACCGGCGGTGCCAGCCAGTTGAGCGGCGTCCGCGAATTGGCGGCGCTAGTGCTCGACAAGCAGATCCGCATGGGTCGGCCGATTCGCATCCATGGGCTAGCGGATGCAACGGGCGGGCCGGCCTTTGCGACAGCGGCAGGGTTGCTGAGTTACGCCCTGCAAAGTGAGACCGAACAGCCGAAACCGGGCCGTTCCAAGGACATGCCGTCAGCCGGCATGTTTGGACGCTTCGGCAGCTGGCTGCGGGATAATTTCTGATCATAACCAGTGAGAAACATTGGAGGCACCTAACATGACGTTGAATCTCTCTCTTCCCCAAGATCCGTTCGACATCCGTCCGAAGATCACCGTGGTCGGGGTCGGTGGCGCTGGCGGCAATGCCGTCAGCAACATGATCCGTTCCAAGCTCGAAGGCGTCGAATTCCTGGTCGCCAATACCGATGCCCAGGCTTTGCAGCAGTCCCTCTGCGAACGCCGCATCCAGCTCGGCGCGACGGTCACCAAGGGCCTCGGCGCCGGTGCGCGTCCCGATATCGGCCGCGCTTCGGCCGAAGAAGCCCTGCGTGACATCGCCGAGCAGCTGGTCGGCTCCAACATGGCCTTCATCACCGCCGGCATGGGCGGCGGCACCGGCACCGGTGCGGCACCCGTGATCGCCCAGATCGCCCGCGATCAGGGCATCCTGACGGTCGGCGTGGTGACCAAGCCCTTCCACTTCGAGGGTTCGCATCGCATGCGGATGGCCGAACAGGGCATCCAGGAACTGCAGCAATATGTCGATACGCTGATCATCATTCCGAACCAGAACCTGTTCCGCATCGCCAATGAGAAGACCACCTTCGCCGATGCCTTCAAGATGGCCGACGAAGTGCTCTATTCCGGCGTGCGCGGCGTCACCGACCTGATGGTGATGCCGGGTCTCATCAACCTCGACTTCGCGGATATCCGCGCCGTCATGAGCGAGATGGGCAAGGCGATGATGGGTACCGGCGAGGCGAGCGGCGAAAACCGCGCCATCGCGGCGGCCGAGGCGGCGATCTCCAACCCGCTGCTCGACGAAGTCAGCATGAAGGGTGCCCGCGGCGTCCTCATCAACATCACCGGCGGCATGGATATGACGCTGTTCGAGGTTGACGAAGCCGCCAACCGCATCCGCGACGAGGTCGATCCCGAAGCCAATATCATCTTCGGCTCGACCTTCGACCAGAGCCTGGAAGGCAAGGTCCGCATCTCCGTCGTCGCGACGGGCATCGAATCCGCCGCCCAGGTGCAGCCGCGCCCGGCAACCGCCAATCTCAGCCTGGTTGCCCGCAACCCCAACCCGCAGCCGAGCGGCGAGTATGTCGCCGAGGATCGCGGTGCCATGCGGGCGGAATCGATGACCGCCATGGCGCCGTCGATGACCAGCCAGCCGATGGC
>DATMUQ010000491.1:0-2169 GCA_035563795.1 Terriglobales bacterium
CCGGCGCGAAGCGCCTGCTGATCGGCTCGGTCGCCGCGGATATCGTCACGCTGGCGCATTGCCCGGTGACCATCGTAAGGTAGGCATCGGCAGAGTGGTGGTACAGGTGTATGATGACGCCGTGCCCGTTTGATGCGAGCCGGCGTGATGTTCCTGCATAATGCAGTTCTGGTTGCGATCGTGGCGGCGGCTGTCGCCGCCTTGATCTGGGTTTATCGGCGCGATCAGCGGCGGCTGAGAGCACAGCGTAGCCGTCTGTTCACCGCATGCCTCAGCCTGTTCGATCAGCCACAGCAGAGCTCGGATGCGCTTGGCTATCCGGTGCTGACCGGCTGGTATCGCGGCCAGCGTTTCCATATCGATGCCGTGGTCGATCATATCGCCGTGCGCAAGGTGCCGAGCCTGTGGCTGCGGGTCTCGCTGCTGGCGCATCTGCCCGAGTTCGCAACGCTCGATATCCTGATGCGATCGCAGAATGTAGAATTCTACTCACCGGCCAACGACCTGCCGCACCGTGTCGAGGTGCCCGCCGGCTGGCCGGTCGATGCCGTGATCCATACCGATGATCCTGAGAACATGCTGCCAGCGGAGGTGATCACACCGCATCTCGATTTCTTCCGCCAGCCGCAGGCCAAGGAGATGCTGGTGACGCCGAAAGGGCTGCGCCTCGTCTACCAGGCCAGCCAGGCGGATAAGCTGCATTACCAGGTCCTGCGCCAGGCCGATTTCGCTGCCCCGGTGCTGGCGCCGGAGCTGTTGCGCCAATTGCTGGAGCGGCTTATGGCGCTCCTCGCGGCGGTCGAGGCCGCGTCCCCTGCCGCGAAACCGACCGGCGGTGTCGATCTCGGGGCAGACCACCGGCTGGCCTAGTTCTCTCATCGAGCGGGCATGGTTTGCGCTGGCCGGGCCGGGTGATTTGGCCCATCATCGTGAAACCCGCGTGAAAAGATGATGAAGGCGCCGTGATGTCGGACCAGCTAGTCACCCCCCGCACTGCCGCTTCCCATGGCACTGGGCGGCCGCCGAAGCCGCCTTTCCATCCCTATCTGGTGATGGGCATTGCCCTGGTGCTGCCGGGGGTCGGCCAGCTGGTCAACAACCAGCCCAATCGTGCCCTGCTCTTCCTCTTCACCATGATAGCGCTGGGCTATGTCACCTACCATCTGTCGACGCCGGAAATATCGCTGATCGGCCGTTATGCCGGCGGCATCTTTATTTATGCCCTGTCGCTGATGGATGCCTATAAATGGGCCCGGATCCGCTGGGTCATTTTCCATCACCCGGCCACCCCCGCCGCCTGAACGCTGCCGCCTGACGGCCGCTGTGCTGAAGCCGGCCGCCGCACCCGGCCGCGACGGCGGAGCGGGCTGATTTCCGGCCCTGTCGGAAACGTGATGGCGCCGCCCTTGAAACGCCCCCCGCCCTGCTTACTTCTTTTCGTGAAAAGGGGGACCTAGCAGCATCTTTCCGTGGGATTTTTTATAGACCCCCCCGGATTTTTTATGTATGGTCCGCCGCACTCGAAACTACTTCTGAGCCACCCTATGTCCACACTCCGTCTTCGACGACGATCCATGCGCCGCCTGCTGGGCAGCAGTGGAATCGGCTGTGAACGAGACGGCGGGGTGGCCACGGTCTAGGCCCAGGTTCCCGGCGGATCGTCCAGCTGACCCACTCAGCAGGCGGTCAACCAAAGCTTCACGCTTCTGACGCAAGCTCACGCTTCGACGTAAAGGGAACCTGACTAATGTACATACTGAAGCCCGAAACCCCTGATCTCGCCCCGGCCGTCGAGAACCTTCTCGACAACGTGTTCGGACCGGGGCGCCAAGACAAAGCTTCCTACCTCTACCGCGCCGGCGTGCAGCCGGTGGCGGAGCTGTCCTGGACAGCCTATGCCGGCGAGCAGCTGGTTGGCACCATCCGCTACTGGCCGATCCTGGTTGGCGAGGCGGGTCTGCAGGCGCTGCTCCTGGGCCCGCTCGGCATCGATCAGGAATTCGCCGGCCGCGGCATCGGCCGGGCGCTCACCTTCAAGACCCTGGAACTGGCGGCCGGCCTCGGCTACGGCCTCGTTCTGCTGGTCGGTGACGTCGATTATTACAAGCGCTTCGGTTTCGTGCCGGCGACGCCGTATGGCTTTGTCATGCCCGGCGAGAAGCGGCCGGA
>DATMUQ010000492.1:0-2608 GCA_035563795.1 Terriglobales bacterium
CCGCCGCCGGTGTCCGCGAGCTCCTCGAAAGCAGTAACGGCAATGTGCCACGCTTCCTGAAAGCGGCCGTCACCAATCTCGGCCATCAGGCAGCGTTGATCGAGAAGCTGGCCAGTGCTCTCGCCGAGGAATTGCCGCTGCTCGCCCGCGACGGCGGCTTCATCGCCCGCAATTATGTCGCTGAGTTGGATCAGCTCCGTTTGCTGCGCGATGACAGCCGGCAGCACATCCTGGCACTGGAAGCCCGCTATAAGAACGCCGTCGGCGTCTCTTCCTTGAAGATCAAGCACAACAACGTGCTCGGCTTCTTCATCGAGGCGACCACGGCACAGGCCGATAAGGTGCGCGCCGACACGAGCTTCATCCATCGTCAGACCACCGCCAATGCCACCCGCTTCACCACGGTGGAATTGTCCGAGCTGGAGCAGAAGATCAACCAGGCGGCCGACAAGGCCCTCGCCATCGAGCTCAACATCTTCGCCGAATTGTGCAGCCTCGTTCTCGCAGAAGGCCAGGCGATCTCGACCACCGCCGCGGCTTTGGCTGAGATCGATGTCGTCAGTGCGCTCGCCGATCTCGCCGAAAGCGAGGACTGGGTCCGCCCGCATGTCGATGAGAGTCGCGATTTCAGCATCGCCGCCGGTCGCCATCCGGTCGTCGAAGCGGCCTTGCGCCGCGCCCAGGCCGGCAGCTTCATCGGCAACGATTGCGACCTCGCCGAGGCCCAGCGCCTGTGGCTGATCACCGGCCCCAACATGGCCGGTAAATCGACCTATCTCCGACAGAACGCCCTCATCGCCATCCTCGCCCAGATCGGCAGCTTCGTGCCCGCCAAGGCGGCACGGATCGGCATCGTCGATCGCCTGTTCAGCCGGGTCGGCGCCGCCGATGATCTTGCCCGCGGCCGTTCGACCTTCATGGTGGAGATGGTGGAAACGGCGGCGATCCTCAATCTCGCGGGTAATCGCGCGCTCGTCATCCTCGACGAGATCGGCCGCGGCACGGCGACCTTTGACGGTCTCTCCATCGCCTGGGCCTGCCTCGAGCATCTGCATGAGGTCAACGGCTGTCGCGCCTTGTTCGCGACGCATTACCATGAGCTGACCAGCCTCGCCGCCCGCCTGCCGGCCTTGCGGCCGCACACGATGAAGGTGATGGAATGGCAGGGCGAGGTGAAGTTCCTGCATGAGATCGGCCCGGGTGCCGCCGACCGCTCCTACGGCATCCATGTCGCCAAGCTCGCCGGCCTGCCGGCGGCGGCGGTGCACCGCGCCGAGGAGGTGCTGGCGACACTGGAAAAAGGCGAACAGGCGAGCGCCCTCACCCGGCTCGCCGATGACCTGCCGCTGTTCACCGCGGCGGTCGCCCAGGCGCCGCGCCAGGTGAGCGAGGCGAGTGTCCTCGAAGCCGCATTGAAAGAGATCAATCCCGACGAATTGTCACCCAAGGCAGCACTCGAGGAACTCTACCGTCTGCGCGGCCTGCTGAACTGATGTCGTCTAGTTACGGGGTGGTGGGGGCGGCAGGGTCTCGAAGCTGCGGATATTCACGCCGTCGCTGAGATCGACATGGATCTTCCAGCGCTGCCAGCTGGCGTTATAGGCGGCAACATCGGGGACAACGAAACTGAAGCGGCTTTCATTGATCGAGCCCGCGGCCTGGGTGGTTTGCGGGAAGAGCGGGATGCCGATCCCGAAACCGGTCGAGACGCCGCTGCTGCTGCCGCCCGACAGGCCGAAGCCGATCTGCGGCCAGCCGCTGCCGCCACCCTTATAGGAGACCCGGTTGTGATCGATGCGGGTGGCGGCAATCGCCCGGCCTTGCGGGTCGATCAGGCTGGCGGCACTGACCGGCAGCGGGTCGTTGACGCTGACAACGATATGATCCGGGCTCTCAGGCGGGATGCTGGCGCTGATCGGCGGCAAATCTGTCGGCGATTGCGCCACGGGCTGGGCCGGCTTCGGCTGATCGAGCAGCGGCGCCGGCATTGAGCTGGCTTCCGATGATGCCTGGGCGGCCTCGGACGGCGCCTGCGGGGCGGACGCTTCGGTACCGGGTTTCTGTCCTTCGGTCGCGTCATCACTACCGCAAGCCGATAGCAGCGATAGCATCAGCCCGGCGATAGCCGCGGGACGCATCGCCCGGCCGAGCAAATTCCCACCCAGCAAATTCCGGCCTGGCACGCCCAAGCCCGTCAGATTGAAGACTGCCACCCTTCGTCGCATCCGGTCATCGATCTTCCTGCCGCCAATGCCGATGTGGGCGCGGCCCAACAAGGAGACAAGTTGGCGGGCGGAATATTCCCGCTGCCGCGATCGAGGCCCGATCGAACCCGTTTCAGCTCGCCGGCTTCGGTGGCAGCAGCTCCATGCTGCGCGGCGCATTGATGCCGTCATCGAGATCGATATGGATCTTCCAGCGCAGCCAGTTCGTGTCATAGGCCGCGAGATCCGGAATGACGAAACTGAAGCGACTTTCATTGGTGATGCCGGGCGCCGTACTGCCGAGGGGCACGATGGGAATGCCGATGCCAGCCCCACCGCCGGAGAAGAGCTTGCTGGAATCGCCGCCATTCATCAGGCTGACACCGACACCGCTATCGGCGGCA
>DATMUQ010000493.1:0-5039 GCA_035563795.1 Terriglobales bacterium
CCCGCCGTGACAGGCGGATTTCGGCAAGGTCGGCATAACTCGGTACGGATTGGTTCGCGTGATCGGCCATCGGACGCTCCTCCCTGGGTTGAGGGATCTGTCCTAGGCCGCCGAAGTGACAGCAAACTGTAAGCTTTATGACATTCTGCTGACGTCAGCCGCATGTTCGGGACGCCCGACTGTCGTCAGCAGATATGGTTGTTTACCAAGCTTAATAGGGCTGCAGCACGCCCTCGCGGATGGTGATGACCCGGTCCATCTTCTTGGCGAGTTCGAGATTATGGGTGGCGATCATCGCCGCCACACCAGTGTTCCGCACCAGCGAGGTCAGCAGCTCGAACACAGCATCAGCCGTATGGATGTCGAGATTGCCGGTCGGTTCGTCCGCCAGCAGGATCGCCGGATCATTGGCCAGAGCACGGGCGATCGCCACACGCTGCTGCTCGCCGCCGGAGAGTTTCGCCGGCCGATGATTGAGACGCTGCCCCAAGCCCACCTGCTGCAACAGCGCCCCTGCGCGCGGCGCGGCGTCCCGGCGGGTCTTGCCAGCGATCATCTGCGGCAGCACGACATTCTCCAGCGCGGAGAATTCCGGCAACAGGTGATGATACTGGTAGACGAAGCCCATGCGGTTGCGCCGCACCTTGGTGCGCTGGTCGTCGCTCATATTGCCGGTCGGCACGCCATCGATCAGAATCTCGCCGCCGGCCGCCTTTTCCAAGAGCCCGGTGATATGCAGCAGGGTGGATTTGCCGGAGCCCGAGGGGCCGATCAGCGCCACCATCTCGCCGGAATGGATCTCGAGATCAGCACTGACGATGACATCGAGCTGGCCGGTCGCCTGTTTGAAGCTCTGGCGAATACCGCGCAGTTCCAGAACCACCTTACTCATAACGCAAAGCCTCCACCGGATCGAGCCGCGCAGCCCGCCAGGCCGGATAGACCGAGGCCAGGAGCGCGATCACGAAGGCCATGCAGGCGATGCCGGCGATGTCCCAGGGATCGGGGATCGAGGGGATATGCGACAGGAAATAGATGGTCTGGTCGAAGAGATCCGTTCCCGTGAATCCCTGCAGGATTTGGCGGATGCGCTCGATGTTATAAGCGACCAGTATGCCGAGCCCGCAGCCGAGCAACGTCCCGATGATGCCGATGCTGGCACCGGAGAGCAGGAAGATGCGCAGGACGGCGCCGCGGCTGGCACCCATCGTGCGCATGATGGCGATGTTCCGCCCCTTATCCTTCACCAGCATGATCTGGCCGGAAATCACGTTGAAGGCGGCGACGATAATGATCAGCGTCAGAATCAGGAACATCACGTTCCGTTCGACCTCGACAGCGTTGAAATATTCCGCATTGGCATGCGACCAGTCGATCAGCCGGTAACCCGGCCCCAGGGCCGCATCGAGTTTCGGCAGCATGGCATCGACGTGTTCCTCGTCTTTCACCATGACCTCGATCTTGCTGACCGCCTGCGGATATTTGAAATAGAGCTGTGCTTCATCCAACGGCATGAAGACATAGCCGTTGTCGTAGAGATACATGCCGATCTGGAAGATCGCCCCGACGGTATAGGTCTTCATCCGCGGGATGGCGCCCATCATGGTCGTCGTGGTCTGCGGCGAGATCAGCGTCACCTCGCTGCCGATGGTAAGGCCCTGCTGCTCCGCCATCTGCGCGCCGACCATGATCGTATCTTCCTGGCTGAGCGCATCGACCGAGCCTTCGACGATGTGATCTGATATCTGCGAGAGTGCCTTTAGGTCCTTCACCTCAAGACCACGCACGATGGCGCCGGTGCCGCCGCGACCGGTGGTCTCGAACACCTGGCCTTCGACCATCGGCGTCACCGTATCGACGCCCGGCACCTGGCGCAGCTTGGCTGCGAGATCGTCATATTTCAGGAACGGGCCGTTCTGCGAGGTCACGACCACATGGCCCTGGAAGCCAAGGATCTTCTGCATCAGGTCATGCCGGAAGCCGTTCATCACCGACATCACGACGATCAAGGTCGCGACACCGAGGGCGATGCCCAGGAACGAGAAACCGGCAATGACCGAAATGAAGCCTTCCTCGCGGCGGGAGCGCAGATAGCGCATCGCCACGAGGCGCTCGAAGGCATTGAAGATCATTTATTTGCCGATCCGGTTCAGCGCGGCTTCGAGGGTCAGTTCCTGCTTCTCGCCGGTGCGGCGGTTCTTCAATTCGACCTCGCCCTTGGCGACGCCGCGCGGACCGACGGTGAGCTGCCAGGGGAGACCGATCAGGTCCATCTCGGCGAACTTGGCCCCTGCCCGCTCATCGCGGTCGTCATAGAGGACTTCGGTGCCGGCCGTCTTCAGCTTGCCATAGACGTCTTCGGCAAATTTGGTGGTCGCGTCGTCGGTGACCTTCAGGTTGATCAGGCCGACCTTGAAGGGCGCCACCGATTCCGGCCAGATGATGCCGTTCTCGTCATGGCTCGCCTCGATGATGGCGCCGACCAGGCGCGAAACACCGATGCCATAGGAGCCCATATGGACGGTGACGGGCTTGCCGTCCTTATCCTGCACCTGGGCCTTCAGCGGCTCGGAATATTTGGTGCCGAAATAGAAGATATGTCCGACCTCGATGCCGCGCGCTTCCAGGCGGCGGTCGGCAGCAATGGCATCGAACGCCGCCTTGTCATGCTTCTCTTCGGTCGCGGCGTAGTCGCTGGTCCAAGCCTTGACGATCGGCTCGAGATCGCCGTTGAAATCGATGTCCATCGACAGCACATCGCGCTCGACGAAATTCTTGTGGCAGAAGACCTGGCTCTCGCCGGTCTCGGCGAGGATGATGAATTCGTGGCTGAGATCGCCGCCGATCGGGCCGGTATCGGCCGCCATCGGGATCGCCTTCAGCCCCATCCGCGCATAGGTGCGCAGATAGGAGACGAACATCTTGTTGTAGGACTTGCGCGCATCCTCTTTGGTCATGTCGAAGGAATAGGCATCCTTCATCAAGAATTCGCGGCCGCGCATGACGCCGAAACGGGGGCGCACCTCGTCGCGGAATTTCCACTGGATGTGATACATGAGCTTCGGCAGATCCCGGTAGCTCTTAATCGAATTGCGGAAGATCTCGGTGATCTGCTCTTCATTGGTCGGGCCATAGAGCATCTCGCGGTCATGGCGATCGGTGATGCGCAGCATCTCCTTGCCGTAATCGTCATAGCGACCGGATTCACGCCACAGATCGGCGGACTGGATGGTCGGCATCAGCACTTCCTGGCAGCCGGTCGCATCCTGCTCCTCGCGCACGATCTGCTCGATATTGCGCAGCACCTTGTAGCCCAGCGGCAGCCACGAATAGATCCCGGCGCTGGCCTGGCGCACCATGCCGGCACGCAGCATCAGGCGGTGGGAAACGATCTGCGCCTCGGCGGGATTTTCCCGCAGGGTGGGCATGAAGAACTGGGAGGAACGCATAAAGCCTCACTGATGGCAATAAATCGAACAGTCGCGGGACTTTAGGCAAATGGCCCGGTTCTGTAAATGTTACTTTGCAAGGGAATCCGGGCTATTTTGCGGCGATTGCAGCGGCTTATTGCCCAGCCCTGTCCCGGCACATAGCCGCCAAAGCGGCATTATCGTCAGAGGTCAGCGGCTGGCCGTTGAAGGTCACCTGGTCGCCGGTCACCGCCACCGTGCCGATCTCGGCCGTTGCCTTCCAAAGCGGCGAATTGGCCGGGATGTGATAGCGCCGGCCGATATCGATCTCGATCGGGATATAGATGGTGTCCGGCAGCTTGAGCTGCTGGCTGCCACCGATATCCGCCGGCGCCACGGCTCGGCCATGGACATCGACGCCCGGCTGGAAATTGACATCCGGCGAGGGCTGATAGCGGGTCAGGTACTGGCAATCCTGGCGCGAAATGGCGACATCCGCCGATGCCACCGGGACAAGCACCGAAGCGGTCAGGATTGTGGCCAGCGACAGGATCAGATGGAATTTCATGTTACCAAGCATTTCAGCAGCTTAGCATGGAACCGGTGTTTCCCCAAATGACCGCCCGGTGACCGGCTTGATGACTGACCCGGTCAGATGCGGATCAGGTGGACCTTGGTGACCGGCTTCTTGTCATAGGCCTTGTTGAACCAGCGCCGGGCCGCGAGACGGATGATCTCGGTCACCTCCTCGGTCAGATCGCGCTGGGACTTCGACAGCCCCTCCACTGCCGTCCTGACTGCACCAGCAATGCCAATCACCGCCTGGCTCAAAGCCTCGTCAACCAGCAGCCCTTCCAGCGTCACCTGCGGATCGGTCAGCAGCTTGCCGGCCTTGTCCAGCACCACCGAGACCAGGATGACGCCATTGGCGCTGAGGCGATGGCGATGGCGCACTGCCTCGCTATCCATCGGTACCAAGGCATTGCCATCGAGGCCGAGCCGGCCGGCCGGCACATGGTCGAGCACCTCCGCCGGGCCGGGCGCCAGGCGGATGATACGGCCATTGGCGGCTTCCAGCGCTTCCGGCACCTGGCATAGCCGGGCCAGAGCGACATGCTCCTTGATATGGCGCGCCTCGCCATGGACGGGAATGGCGATCCGCGGCCGCACCCAGTGATACATCTCGGCGAGCTCGTCGCGTGCCGGATGGCCGGAGACGTGCACGTCTTCATCATGATCGGTGATGATCGCGACCCCGAGCTTGCTGAGATCGTTCTGCAACTGGGAGATCGACTTCTCGTTGCCGGGAATGGTGCGGCTGGAGAAGATCACCGTATCGCCGGTCTCGAGCTGGACCTGCGGATGATCGCTGCGCGCGATGCGGGCCAGCGCCGAGCGTGGCTCGCCCTGGCTGCCGGTGCAAATCATGAGGATCTTGTTCGACGGGAAATAGCCGACATCATGTTCGGTGACGAAATCGTCGATATCGGTCAGATAGCCGTTCTCGCGCGCCGCCTGGACCATGCGCCATAAAGATCGGCCGATCAGGGCGACACGGCGATCATGCGCCGCTGCCACCTGGGCGATGGTGGCGATGCGGGCAACATTGCTGGCGAAGCAGCCGATCGC
>DATMUQ010000494.1:0-4335 GCA_035563795.1 Terriglobales bacterium
CCTTGTCGGCACACTCAATGTCACGACCGATCCAGCCGATCGCGCGACCTATCTCGCACAACGGCCGGAAGCGGCCTTCTATGCCGATTTCGGTGATTTCCGCTTCTATCGCTTCACCGCCAGCGAAGCCCTGTTCGTCGCCGGCTTCGGCCGCATTCATCGCCTCGCCGGCAGCCTGCTGGCGTGAATGGAAAGAGACCGCTTTAGCTCGCGGCCACGAGCAGTTCGCGGAACAGGATCCAGCAGCCGGCGGCAAACAGCACCAGACCGCTGAGCCGGGCGATGTCACGGCCGACCGGCATCATCTTTTCCAACAGCACCAGGATGCTGAGAGCGGCGATCCACAGCAGGTTCATGACGCCGCCGACGAAGAGCAGTGCCATCAGCGCCCAGCAACTGGCGACGCAATAGCTGCCGTGCAGGAAGCCGAGGCGCAGCGACTGGCGCGCTTGCGGCCGCAGGCCACCGTGACGCTGGATGAAGCGCAGCGGCATGCGGCATTCTGCGAGGCAGGCATCCTTGAGCGGGCCCCATTGGAACAGACCGGCGGCGAGCAGCACGAAGGCGGAAAACAGCCGGCTGGCGCTATCCATTGCCGGCGTCAGCAAGGCCTGGCGTTGCAGCCAGATCTGCGCCAGCGAGGCAACGATGGCAAAACCGAGCCAGGCGAGAAGATAGCCGCCGACGAACCAGCTGGTCGCGGCGAAGGGCCGGCCGCGCACCGCCGCCTGTCGCGCCACGCGGTTATAGAGCAGGATCATCGGTGCCGCCGAGGGCGTCATCATGCCGATCATCAGCACCGACCACAACAGCACAAGGACCGGCAGATCGGTCAGCTGCGGCGTCGCCAACATGGCGATGCCCGCGATCACCATATGCTGCATATCCATGCCATCCGACGGCGCAGTGCTGACGGCTATGCCTGCCGGCGCCGTCGTGCCATGCCCCATCTGCCAGACCAGCAACACGATATAGATCCAGGACAGCACGGCGATTGCCGCAAGTGCCGCCGCCACCACCGTACGATCACGCCGCAACACGCTCTCAAGGCTGATGGCTGTCATGTCCGGCACTCCTCATCGGCTATTGCAGGACGAGACTCCGCGACCAATGTGTTCCGCGAAATCTCTTGCGCAAATTCACTGACACAGATCGCTTCCTCGAGGTCAACAATGTCCTCGTGTGAGCGATCATGCGCAGCTTGAAAACGTCAGATCAAAATCAGCGACTGATACGTTGATGATCACAAGCCTGGATGCGCAGGGCGCAAACACTAGCACAAGCGTTGCGCGAAGCGAGCGATGAATCCGTTACCATGACACCAGCTTGTGTGGATCACGCAAACTGATGAGAGACAGTTTACGTCACTTGCAGTGCATTGCTGCGACGCTTTGCGCATGTCGCACGCTACTGCATTGAATCAGAGTGATTCACGGATGGGATCAAAGGAACATCGACTCGATCCCATCCGTGTAAAAATTATGTCAGGCAGGTAACCGACGCCAGGTCAGCGTGAAAAGCCCGGCGGCAATGAGCAGCGATCCGCCGGTGCGATTCACCCATTTCTGCACGGCGGGACGCCGCACTGTGCGCCGGGCAACAGCGGCGAGCAGGCCATAGCCACCGGCATTGATAATCGCGAGTCCGACAAAGGTGGCGATGAAGATGCTCATCTGCAGCGGCAGCGGCTGATGCGTGTCGATGAATTGCGGCACGAAGGCGACGAAGAAGATGATGCTCTTCGGGTTGAGCGCCGTCACCGCATAAGCATGCGCGAAGATGCGCCACGGTCGCTGCTCCGATGCTTCGACATCGACAGTGGAAAGACCGGTTGGTGCGCGCCACAATTTGACGCCGAGATAAATCAGATAGAGCGCGCCGATCGTCTTCAGCACCATGAACAGCGTTGCCGTCGTCTGCAGCAACACGCCGAGTCCCAGCATCGATGCGGTCATGGCAGTGAGATCGCCGAGCGCCACACCGGTCACTGTCGCCAGGGCGGCGCGGCGGCCATGACTCAAGGCATGCGAAACCACGAGCAGCACCGTCGGTCCCGGGATCGCCACCAGGATCGCCGAGGCTGCGGCAAAAGCCAGCCAATGCTCGAATGACATTGCTCATTCCTCCCCGTCTATGGAGAGGCGAGTGATCCACAGCAAATTTTGTGGTGCAAGCCCGTTATCGGCGATCGCTTTGCAAAGGCGCCGACCAAGGGTCGGGCGACCGCCATCTTAACGAATAGCGCTTACTTCACCTTGCGCGGGCCGGTGACGGCGCTGGCCGGCGGCAGATCTTCTTCCAGAATCGACATCTGGAAGGAATAGGAGACCTCGCCCTCGTCCTCATCGCGATGCAGCACGCCGATGAATTCATCGGCAATACGCACCTCGATGGTCGCGCCCTTCTTCATCGGCGGATCGACGAAGATCTTCGGATTGTTGAAGGTGCGTCGCAGATAGTCCTGCACACGGGCGATTTCGATAGGCGTCATGTTTACTGATCCGGCTTTGGGCGACGCTGCGCCGCAGGAAAGAAATGGTGCCGTTGAAGGGAATTGAACCCCCGACCTACTGATTACGAATCAGTTGCTCTACCCCTGAGCTACAACGGCACACGCTGCCCGAAGACAGGAACCGGCGAAGTCTAGCCGTCGATAGTTAACGGCGCCCTAAGCCAGCGGGCGGGAACCTAATTCACCAAACGGGCGGCGTCAACAGAAGAGCCGCCCGGTTCAAGGGCCGGCTCCGCCGCGCCCGGGATCACCCCGCCCGGCGCCCCACCAGTCGTCCCGGGGGTAACCCCCTGGACCACCGTTGCGGGCACTTTGACCAGTTCGCCCGGCCGCGGCACCGCCGTCAACGGCCGCCAGTCATCCATCGGCGCACCGAGCTCCGGCAGTGCCGAGGGCCAGGCCGCCGCCGAGACCGGCTGCTTCCAGGCTAGGCTGTCGATCGCCCCGCAATGCGGGCAGACCGCCTGCCAATGGCCGCAGGCCGGGCCGGCTTCGCCGGGAGCGCCGCATTCGCCGCAGATCCACAGCGGATCAGCCGGCAGGTTCGCTGCCCGTTCCAGCCAGTCGCGCGCCGCCGCCATGTTGTTGCGCTCGCCCTCTTCCAGCTGGGCCCAGAGCCGGGCCGTACTTTGATGAACGGCGCCGCCGGCTGCCTGTTCCAGCGCATTCAGGCGCTCGAGATGGCGCCGGGCCTCGCCCCAGAGCTGGGCGGCAAGGTCCGCTTCGGCCGTGGCACGGTGGCTGTCGGGATGGTCCGGATTCTGCCGCGCCAGGCGTTCCATGCGGCGCGCCCGGTCGAGTGGCGATTCGTGTGCTTCCGCCCGGGCGAAGACCCGCGCCAGCAGGATATGCGGGCTGGTATCCCAGGCCTGCTCGATCAGTTTCGCCGCCTCGCGACCCTTATTTTGGCGGATCAGCAGTTGCGCCAGGACGAGGCGGGCCGGCACGAAATCGGGCGCCAATTTGAGCCCCTCGCGGGCCGCCTGGGTGGCCTCGGCAAGATCGAGCCCGGGCTGGTCGCCATTTTCCGGCACCAGGAACTGCCGCGCCTTTTCGGTGAGCAGCGCCGCACGACGGCGTTGCGCCGCCTTCACGGAAATACCACCGCCCCGCATCCAGACATTGAGGCTGCGATCGGCAGCGTCATAGGCACCTGCTTTCATCTGCAGACGATGCGCGGTTTCTGCCGCCCAGGCCGCCTGGGGGGCGATCGTCACCGCCTGCTCGACATAATGCAGGGCGGTGGGCTCGTCGCCGCGCTTCAAGGCGCTGGTGATCAGGCCGCGCAAGCCGAGCAGGGCCGATTCGGGTTCCTTGGTCAAAGCCGTGAAATAGCGTTCCGCCGCCGCATCCTCGCCATTGAGCTGCGCCGCCTGGGCCGCCAGCAGCAAGGTGAGCGCAGGTTCCTTCAAATAATCATGGGCGATCCGCGCCTGTTTGCGCGCTTCCGCGGCATCGCCGGCCGCCGCCGCGGTGAGGCCACGGGTCAAGGCGCGATAGCCCTTGGCCTTGCGGCTGTTGGAACGGGCCGCTGCCAGTTCGCGCGGGGTGCGCCGCAGGAAATGCCAGAGCCGCAACAGGCCGAGCAGCGCCAGAACGAGAATGATGACGATCCCGATCGCCAATCCGACCGGCATGTCGATCTGGTGCTTGAACCACAGCATCGAGATCGTGCCGGGATACTGCGCCAGGAGGATGGCGATCGCCAGAACGATGGCGACCTGGAGCAGGAAGAAGACGGTGCGCCACAGCGTCATATCGGCATGCCCTTAATTGCTGTTGCCGCTGGCAGGAGCGAGCTGCCGCGCCGCCACCTGTGAAAG